>JBCCEL010000100.1:0-17249 GCA_039030315.1 Pseudomonadota bacterium | reverse complement strand
GTCGAGGAGAAGCATCGGATAGAATGCAGCGATCGTCGTCAGTACGCCGAACACGGTGGCGACCGCTACCTTGTCCACGCCGGCTTCGGTCCCCGCGACTGGATCGGCGATCCTTCGCCGTTCCTCGAACACGCTCTCACCCACGACAACCGCGTCGTCCACCAGGATGCCGAGCGCGATGATCAGGCCGAACGTAGTGACATCATTCAGCGAATAGTCCACCCAGCTTGAGCCGGCGACGGCCAGCGCGCCCATGACCGAGATGGGGATGCCCATCGCCACCCAGAAGGCGAGGCGTACGTTGAGGAAGAGGGACAGGACAAGCAGGACAAGGAACAGGCCCTGGATCCCGTTTGAGCGCAAAAGGGCCAGGCGTTCCGAGATATACACCGATGCATCGCCCCAGATGGTAATCGCAACGCCTGCGGGCAGTTGCGGCCGGAACGCGTCTGCGACTTTGTGGACGACCTCGGATATGCGCAGCAGGTTTTCCTTGCGGCCTATGAGTACCTCCATGCCGGTGGTCGCGGCGCCGTTGAAGCGAAAGAGGTAATCTCCCTCCTCGAAGGTGTCCTTGACGGCGGCGATCTGGCCGAGCCTGACCGACGTTCCGTCCTTGTTTTCGATCACGGGAATCCTGGCGAACTGGGTTGTGAACTTCGCGCTGTCGTCGGTACGCAGAATGATGTTGCCACCTGCGGTCCTGAGCGTTCCCGCCCTGAAATGCAGCGAACTGGCACGGATCCGGTTCACTACGTCCGCAATCGTCAGATTGAAGCGCTGCAGAATCTGCGGTTCGAACTCAATGCGCATTTCACGGGCATGCAGGCCCCACACCTTCAGCCGCGAGATTTCCGGTTCGGCCAGCAGATTCTCGCGGAACCGCTCCGACAGGATCTGCAGTGTCGCCGGGTCGGTGTCCCCGTGAAGATTGATGTAAAGCGCGGGAAAATCGAAACCGGCAGCCTCGATGACCGGGCGACGGGAAGACGCCGGAAGATCTGTAACGGCATCAATCCGGAGGCGAACCCGGTCGAGCACCTTCGACAGGTCCTCGCCGCCGGCCCTGCGCACCTCAATAATCGACGTCTCCGGGCTGGAACGCGAAGAGACGCTGCGTACGCCTTCAAGGCCTTCAAGCGCCTTCTCGATCTTCCGGCTGATCAGTTCATCCACCTGCTGCGTCGAGGCGCCGGGATAGCTAGTGGTGATGTTGACCGTTTCGGGCGGAACGCGCGGGAAGCCCTCAATGCGCATGGTGAGGAGGGTCGTGAGGCCGGCGATCAGAATGAACGCCATGAGCAGGTTTGCAGCGACCGGGTTGCGGATGAACCAGCCAGTCAGGACGTGCATGGTTCAGCTCCCGCCTGTGCTCGTCCGCACTTGTTGTCCTGGCAGGAACGAGGCGAGCGGTGTGATGGCTATGCGCCAGATGTTCCCTCCGCCAGGAGCTGCGATCACCACACGGTCCTGGCGGCGGAACAGGACCTCAGGTGTCATCCTGCGCAGATGCCCTCCTGCGTCCACGTGCCAGACATGACCTTCCTGGGTCAGGGCCGAGGCGGGAATGTTCAGAGCCCGTTTCAGCGTGATCCCGGGAAGGGTCACACGCACGAAGTCGCCGGACAGGACACGCTCGGCCCGTCGGCCACTGATTTGCAGGAACACTTTGTACTGGCGCGTGGCTTCGTCCAGGAACCCGCCGCCCTGGCGGACCCGGGCATGTGTAACGATCTTTCCGCTGTCGTCGCTCACGCGGGCGGTAAGGCCGGAGAGGGGCTTCTGCAAGAGGTTCCAGTTTTTCCGGCTCAGCTCCACGGCGAGTTCGTACGTGGTGTTGTCCGCCAGCTTGACGAGGCGGTCGCCGACATTGACGCTTTGGCCCGGGCTGACAAATCGCTTCGTCACGAAGCCTGCAAACGGAGCCAGGACCGTTGCATCGTTCAATTGCCGCGTCGCGGCCGTGACGCGGGCCTGCGCAGAGGCGAGGGCACTTTGTGCAATGTTCAACTGGGGGAGTTTGAGGGCGAGATCGTTCGGTGCGCTTTTGCCCGAGCGCTCAAAATCCTTCCGTGCCACGAGATTGGCGTTTCTGGCCTGCCACAGTGCAAGCTTTGCCCGTTTCAGGGCGAGTTCTGCTTCGGCCAGTTCAGCGGCGTACCGGCTGTTCTCGATAAGGATCAACGTCTCGCCGGCAGCGACCCGTTCTCCGGCAAGCGATCTGTCCATCACCTTGAAGATCCGTCCGGAAACGGCGGCCTTCAGCTCCGCCGACCAGCGTGGCCGTATCTCGGAAAATCCGGATATTTCAATAGTTTCAGTGCTGGATTTGACGGTTTCGGTCGAGACCGTTGGGGCGGCCGGCGGGACCTTCTTCCGCGCAACGTCCACAGTGTCTTCGGTAAAGCTCAACACGCTGATAACCGCCACGAACAGAAGCAGTGCGAAGGTGATCCAGAGCCAGCGGCGGCGACGCGTGGACGGACGGTGCTTGCTGGCGGTTGATGAGACGTTCATATGCCGGAGAGCCTTCGAGAGAGAGCAGGTGCAGACGGGAATGTTCGAATCCTGTTATCCCGGGTCTGCGGACTGCAGATTGAACGAACAATCGTTCATGTATATATGTTTGAACGAACGATCGTTCAAGATGCATGAGGAGAAATATCATGGCTGACAAGATGACCCGGGAACAAGGTGCCCGGGCCCGGAGGCAAGCCCTCGTCGAGGCCGCAGCTGCATGCTTTGCGGAGAAGGGGTTCCATCAGACCAGCATGCGCGATCTGGCCGAGCGCGCCGGGGTGAGCCTTGGAAACCTTTACAATCACTTCAAGAGCAAGACGGATATCATCCGCGAGATTGCACGGCTGGAGGCAGACGGACTCAACGCCCTGCAGGCGGAACTGGCCGGGCTCGATGACCCGGCGCAGTTTCTCGACCGGTTCGTTCAGCTCTACGTCAGCATGTGCGCGGAATGGTACCATGCCTCCATCACGGCTGAGATCGTTTCGGAAGGATTGCGCAACCCGGAGATCTGCGAAGACTTTCTGAGCAACCGACGCCTGCTCGTTGCGCGTCTGGCAGAAAGCATCGACCCGCTGATGCGGGCCACGCCAGCCGTGCCCGGTCTGCCGTCTTCTGTCTGTGCTGAGTTTGTGCTGGACCTTGTTGAGAGCGTTGCCATGCGCTGCGCCTTCGAGGGCGGCCCACCGGGAAAAGAGAGCATCGCCGAACTGAAGACGGCGGTGCAACGGCTCATCGGAACCACCGTTCCCGCCGCGGCGTGAATGAACAGGCAAGATTGGTTTCCCGGTAAATTGCGGGCAGGACGATGCAACGCCGGCGCGGCAGTCCGCGGGCGCTGAGCAACCATGACAGACGACAGATACAGCCTGCTGTTTGAACCTCTACAGATTGGCCCGAAAACCGCACGCAACCGCTTCTACCAGGTGCCCCACTGCAACGGTGCTGGACGGAACTTTCCGAGCATCATGGCCAGGATGCGGGGCATCAAGGCGGAAGGCGGATGGTCCGTGGTTTATACCGAGCAGTGCGATGTGCACTGGACCTCCGATTCCAACCGGGAGATCAGCTCTGGGACGATGCCGACATTCCGTATCTTGCCCGCATGGCCGACGAGGTCCATCGCCACGGAGCGCTGGCCTGCATCGAACTCGTTCGCATGGGATTCTATGGCCGCAACCTGCGCCGCTGGAACAGGAATGCGGCGCTAAGGGCCAGGAAGGCGGGCTTTGATCTGATCATGGTCTATGCCGGTCACAACATTTCGATTGCCCAGCACTTCATCAGCCGGCGCTACAACCACCGGACCGACGAGTATGGCGGTTCTCTGGAGAATCGGGTCCGCCTGCTGCGAGAGCTTCTCGAGGAAACCAAGGATGCCGTGGGCGACACCTGCGGTGAGCCCCTGAGGTTTGCCGTGGAAGAACTCATGGGCGACGGCGGCATATCGTGCGAGGCGGAAGGGCGCGGCGTTTTCGACATGATCGGCGCCGCCCGGCCTTCCATTGCCGATCCCTTTCTGCCGAAAAAGATCGAAGAGGGACACATCGAGGAAATCCGCGAATGCATCGGCTGCAATGTTTGCGTTGCCTACGCCAACAACAGCCTGCCAATGCGTTGCACACAGAACCCGACCATGAGCGAGCAGTGGCGCCGGGAATGGCATCCAGAGCGTATCGCGGCGAGGGATACGGAGGACCGCGTCCTGGTGATCGGGGGCGGTCCGGCTGGCCTGGAAGCCGCCATGTCTCTCGGCGACAGGGGGTAAGAGGTCCTGCTTGCTGAGGCCGACGGCGAACTTGGCGGCCGGATCACCCGGGAGGCAAGAATGCCGGGTCTGGCGAGCTCGGGCCGGGTCAGGGACTACCGCAGGTACCGGGTTTCCCAGACGCGCAACGTTGAGACCTATCTCAACAGCCCGATGATCGCGGCAGAGGTGCTGGAGGCCGGCTGTTCGCTCGTGTGGCCATTGCAACCGGGGCAACATGGCGCCGGGACGGCGTGGGCCGTGGCAGCTATGTGCCTTTGCAGCTGGCGGAGACAGTCGCGGTATTCACACCGGACGACGTGATGGCGGGTGCGCAGATTGCGGGGCCCGTCGTCATCTACGACAGCGATCAGTACTACATGGGCGGTATACTGGCAGAACTGCTGCGTCAACGCGGGCTCGAGGTCACTCTTGTCACACCGGGTGCCGTGTCCTCGGCCTGGACAGAGTTCAATCTGGAGCAGGGCCGTATCCAGTCGGCGTTGCATCGTATGGGAGTGAAGATCCTGCCGCTGCATGCGCTGGCGGGCATCGATGGGGACGGGGCAAAGGTGTCGTATGCCTACACCGGGGAACAGAAAACGATCGAGGCTGCGTCGGTCATTCTGGTGACCACACCAGTGCCGGAGGACGGCCTCTACCACGAACTGCTGGCGCTGGCGGAGCGCTGGGCCGACCACGGCATCCGGCGGATCAGCCCTATCGGAGACTGCTACAGCCCGGGGCCGATCGCACAAGCGGTCTGGTCCGGGCACAAGTTTGCGCGGACTTTGGGGGAGCCGGAATACAGCAGGGATGAAGTGCCGTTCCTGCGGGAACACGTTGCACTGTCGGCTGACTTCCAGGCACCCGCTGGCAGGCATCGGGAGGGTTGGCGATGGGAACCATGCTCGTGACGGGAAGCGGCCGCGGCATCGGCACATGGCTGTGCGCCCGCGAAGCCGTCCGGCGCATGTCGACTGCGCTCGGTCGACTTCTTGGCCGTCCAGGCCCGGCAGTCTGTCTTCGAATGCGGCCTGCACGCCAGGATCGGGAACTTTGGGACAGGCCAGATCGGTTTGCCTATACCAGCCCGTCATCCCGAGAGTGGGCAGAAAACTTCAGCTCCTGGTGCCGTGGCATTGGGTTCGGTCCGCGAATGAAGGAAGTCATCTTTAGATCAGGGGATCAAAGACAGGCAGGTCAGGTGGAAAGACAGCAAAATCAGCCGAGCCGCAACGGGCTTCGGCCAAAATTCTCGAACTCGTCTGCCGTTTTCTGGCAAGCCCTTGGCAACTTTGGGAAAGTGGCCGGATGACTATGCAAAAGAATAGTGTCGAGACTGGCGTTCGGAGAGCGAGGTGCCTATTGCTAGTTTTGCGGGTTGGGAGCCCCAAGAACGACCTTATCTTTCAGGGTGTTAGGGGGTGATGCCGGGTGTTTGAGCGAAATGGCGGAGAGGAAGGGATTCGAACCCTCGAGACGCTTTTGACGCCTACTCCCTTAGCAGGGGAGCGCCTTCGACCACTCGGCCACCTCTCCACCGCCGTGTATGCCGCAGGATTCCTCGCATTGTCAAAGGGTTTATCTGAAACGTCCTCGCGCATATCCGCGCAAATCCATGCAGAACAAAGCAGGAAAATGCAGGCCATATTGGCACCAAACTGGCACCGCCCGGCGCCGGAGCAGATATGACCGCCAAGCATTTCGGATTGACGGCTGAATTGCCGGGGTGGCAGTTTATGCTATGGTGTGGTGCTTGATCTAAGCTTTGAGGGCTGTTGGGAAATGAGGTTTGAGTTTTTGATTACCAAATACGACTGCTTCGGCACGTAATATTGGCCTGATCTATACTTCAGATCCTGTCATGCCGATCATATTCATCTCCCATGCCAGCGTCGACAAACCGCGCCTTGAGGCTTACATCGATTTCCTACTGAAATTCCTGGAGGATAGCGGGCGGGGACACGTGAAACTCTGGGTGGACAAACCCTGGAAGGTCCACAAAAAATACCGCAAGGATCGCCGGCTCACGGGGATCCCGATCCAGGCCGGTTGGCGGATGAGCATAGCCGATGCGATATCCCGCGCCGATTGTACGCTTGCGTTCTGGAGCCAGAAGGCTGCCGCAAAGCCGCGTGAGGTGCTGTGGGAGGAAATTTACGAGGCGGCCAAGGCACAGAAGCTCGTTCAGGTTTCCCTGGACAGTCTCGACGGGGAAGCATGGGGAATTCCGCGTCCGTTCAGCTATGATCAGATCCTGGACCTGTCGGACGCCGCCAGGCCGGAGGACTCCATTGAATTCGGACATGCTCTCGATGAAGTGGTGAAGGTGCTGGACGGCGCGTCCGGAGATGCGAACACGGCCGTACTGCCGTACCTGGTCGACCGCCTTCCGCAGGAGCACAAGTTTGCAGCAGATCTGGAGAACTTGCCCGACAATGGCCTGCCCGAACGGCGCCCGATCCTGGTGCTTGTCCGCGGCTTCGCCAAGGATGAGCCCGTGGGCCTGGCGGAGCGCTTGGTCAACCGCGAGGTGTCGAGACTGCTTCCATCCGACACGGTGAGCCCGGTTGATATGCCGATGAAGACGCTGGACTGGCCAAATGTCGGAGACCTTCACGATGCCGAAGAACTCCGGCGCCGCGTGAGGTTCAGCTTTGCCCGGGCACTCGATTGCCCCCGGTTGACCGATTTTGCCGAGGTTCGCAGAGTGCTCTCCGACGGGCGACGGAACATTTTCGTGTCCTGTTCATTCGGGCATCTGGCCTGGTCGCGCGGGGGCAGCGCCGTTGTGAGGGAGATCCTGGAGTGCCTCAGGCTGTCTCCCGATATCCCCGGACCGAGAATATTCGTGCTCTTCCTGTGCGTTCAGGAGCGCAAGCCGTCCCTTTTCGCCCGATGGCCTTTCCGCCGGAAGCCAGACCGAGCTGTTTCTCCTGTTCAGGCGCAGATTGAGCGCTATCTCGATGAAAACGATAACGCCTTTACCCCTTGCACACTGCCGAAGCTAAGCCTGATCTCGGAGCAAGATGTCAGCGACTGGCTAGGCCACAAATTGGTCAAGCCCGCGCTTGCAGACCCGCTGTCCCTTCGCCATCGGGCCGCAAAGCTCTTCACCAGATGGCTAATCGTGGAGCGGCAGGCCGGCGGTCCAAGCGGTATAAGAATGGGCAACCTGGTCCGATACCTGCGGGGCTGGCTCCGTCTGGAAGAGCCCCGTAAACGAGGATTGTTCCAACTGATCTACGATCACATTACCGGATGAACAGGCATGACTTTCCATATCTACCTTCCTGAACCGCCAGCTGACGCCCGCGCGGTGGAGATGCCCACGCCCGGATCTTGGGACAGGCCGGATCCTGCGGCCTATCACGCCAGCGAGGGGTTGGCCCATGCAGTCAACCTTGCGATACAGCTTGGAAAGCCGCTACTTCTGACCGGGGATCCCGGCACAGGAAAAACCCAGCTTGCCTACAGTGTTGCCCATCAATTGGCGGCGTTGAAGGAGAGCAATTTCGACCCCGAGCCGCTGCGCTTCAACACCAAGTCGACATCGCTCAGCAAGGACCTGTTCTACTCATACGACCTGCTTGGTCGCTATGCACAAACGCGCATCGAACCGGGCAGCGCCAGAAAATCCGCCGCAAAGTTAGAGGACGACAAAAGCAGCTTTCTCACGCTGAACGCGCTCGGCATCGCGCTGCTCTGGACATGGCCGGAACATGAGCTCAAGGGCCGGCTGGTTAAAGAACATGCGCGCGAGGAACCCTGCCGCGCCGTGGTCCTGATCGACGAGATCGACAAGGCGCCCCGCGACTTTCCGAATGATCTTCTCAATGAGATCGAGCGGTTCGAGTTTTCGATCAACGAGCTCAGCATGACCGTGACGTGTGCGGATTCAGACATGAAGCCGGTGATCATCATAACCTCGAACTCGGAGAAGAACCTGCCGGATGCGTTCCTGCGCCGCTGCATTTATCACCACATCGATTTTCCGGATAATCCTGAGCTGAAGCGCATCGTCAACCTGCAGATGGAGCAGCTCAACAATCCTCATGAGCAACTGATTTCAGATGCGATGAGCCTGTTTTTCGCCATCCGGAATGCCCGGCCCAGGCTCGAGAAAACACCCGGCACCGCGGAGTACCTGAACTGGCTCAGCGTGATTGCCACGACCGCTGAAAAGGATAAGGACTTCTTCGCGTCTGACAATCAGCATGACATCAGCCGAAGCCTGGCGGTCCTGGTCAAGACCAAGCAGGACGTGACTGACGCAAACACCGTTCTGAATAACTGGCTGAAAGATCGCAGGTCCGCCTGAGCCGGGCC
This sequence comes from Pseudomonadota bacterium, assembly GCA_039030315.1. Lineage (GTDB taxonomy): Bacteria > Pseudomonadota > Alphaproteobacteria > Rhizobiales > CAJQND01 > JAAEUE01. The sequence continues at coordinate 8,650 of JBCCEL010000100.1, read as the reverse complement.
GCGCCGGTAGGCGAAAGAAGCAGGCGATGTGGGACAACACCGAAGTCCGCCGGTTCTATAACCACCTGAGATCCAACGGGTTTGTGATCTCGGTCGACCAGTATGTCATGGCCACCACGGCGCTTGCGCGTCTGCGGAACGAGCGGCACGGATCCGATGGTCTCGACCTGATGCGCGCCACCCTCGGTGCAATTGTCTGCGGTTCCTCCGAAGAACTCGAGCGGTTCGGAAATCTTTACCTGTCCTGGCCGGGCCTCCGCCAGGCTGAGGAGGAAGAGTCTGACAGAGGGTCAGCTGAGACAAAGCCGAAGCCAGAACCTCAAGGGGTCGTGTCCCGCTACTGGAGAATAGCGACCGCTGTCATGGTTCTGGTCTTGCTGCTGGCCGGAAGCGTCTACGCCTACACCTACTACCACGACCCGAAGAATTACCAGAAAACCGGACAGAACTCGACGACGAACGATCGTGCGGATAAGCCAGGCGACACGAACGGCGGCGGGGGATCGGGCGGCGGGAATCCAGGAGGCGGTGGGGGCGAAGATGATACCGTGCCCGTCCCGCCAAAGCCGGACCTCAAGCCTGCGCCTGGCGGGCCTGGGACACCAAAACCCGACCCAAGAACGCCAATCAGCTTCCTGGACAACCCGGTGGGGTGGATCGCCCTGCACATCGGCTGGTGGCTCATAGCTGCTCTGTTCCTGGTGCTTCTTCTCTGCCTCGCCGCGGCCGCGCTGCGCGCCCGATGGAAAGTGGCGGAGCCCGACGATCAGACAAGCGATGGAGAGCCGCCGACCCTCCACGACCTGCGCATCGACAGGCCTGCCGAGTTCGAGATCTCCGCCGCGGTGCGCCGCTCCGTGGCCAAGCTGCACGGCTATGTCCACGAGGAAGGCGCGGCCCTGAACGCGGCCGCAACGATCAGCCGCTCCGCGGAGCAGGCCGGGTTCTTCTCACCCGTCTACGGCAGCATACCGCGCATCATCCACTATGTGATCCTGGTCGACCGCCGCGACCTGAACGATCAGCATTCAAGGCTCTATGACGAGATCATCAAGCGGATGCGGCAGCAGCATATCCCGCTCACGGTCTATGACTTCAACCGGGACATCCGCCTCTGCACGCCCGAGCGCGGCCGGAGGACGGAAACCGGGATCGAAGTGCTCCATGCGCGTCACAGCACCAGCCACCTCATCGTGTTCAGCGACTGTGAGGGATTGGTTGACCGGTACAGCGGACAGCCGCATCCCTACGCGGAACTGATATTCAGATGGCCTGCCACCATCGTTCTGGCGCCGGTTCCCTATTCGGAATGGGGAGCGGCCCTGTGGCATGTGATCGAGGCCGGCGGCCTGGTGTTTCCCTGCGACACGGCAGGGTTCCAGGCGCTGGCGGCCTATCGCTCAAACGAAACCTATGCGGTAAATGCCAGGGACGCAGGGTTTGGCCTTTACCCCGATCTTCTCCTGGCTGCCGAAGTGACGTGGACGTCCGGCCTGCCAAGGAGCCGGCCGGAAGTCGATCTGCTGTTCGCGCAGCTGCGGCGCTATCTCGGCGCCCTGGGCTTTCGCTGGTTGTGCGCCTGCGCTCTCTATCCCGCCCTGGTCTGGGACCTGACGCTTCGGCACGGCGAAATCCTGGAAGCATGGCGGCCGGGCCTTCCTGAGTCTGAAAAGCGGTTTCTCAATCTCTTGAGGCTGCCCTGGTTTCGCGAGGGTCGGTTTCCGGGATGGCTTCGGGCCCATCTCATCCATGCCCTGCCGGCAGAGGATGCATCACGGCTAAGGGGAGAGTTGTTCGGGATCCTGGACCAGGTGCTGAAGAATCAGCAGGACGGCACCAGGCTGACGGTGGCGGTGGATGACATCATCTCGGACCTGCCGGCTGAACGCCGCGAGGAAATCGTGAACCGGCTGAGCAGCCGGGGGGCCGCTGACGAGATGCGGGACCAGGTGTTCGTCGGCTTTCTGAAGAACCGTCTGCCGAGGCTTAACCAGCTTCTCGCGCCGCCAAAAATGACCGATGAGCTTCTGCGCGAGGTCGATCCGGATCAGGTCCTACGGCAGCAGCGGCGCAGGACGGCCGGTGTGGCGGCGGCAGCGGTCATGGTGATCGGCGCAGCGGCCTACGGCGCCCCGCTGTATTTTCCCAAGGAGACGGACGGTCTCCTCCACCGCGTCGGCGACCTGACCGGCGTCACCCTGTCGGCGCAACAGAAATGCGCAGCTTTTGCGCCTGATCTGCAGCCCCCCGAAGACGGCAGCGCTTCTGCTGGACCGTCCGCCGCCTTGCTGGACGCCGCACGGGATCAATGTGAGCGTGCGGTCGAGCTAAGTCCCAACGACAAGGAGGCCGCCAGATTGCTGGTGCTCGTGGAGGATTGGGCCAATCCAAAGATCCTGTACGCGGACCAGGGAGCCGATTGGAATGAGCGGGAGCGGGCGCAGTTCTATGTGCAGGACCAGGGCTCTCGGCTCATGCCGCTGGCCTGGATGCGGGCGCTGCGGCGTAGAGACGGCACGGGCTTTCTTGACGATGCACTCGGCCGTTACGGCTATCTCAGGATGGAACGCGAAGCCGCCGATCTACCCCTCGGCTTCAGCGTCGCCGCCGGCAGAGACGGGACGCCTTTTATCGGGCTGACCTGCGCGGCCTGCCACACCCGGCAAATCGAGGTGGATGACAAGGCTTACCGCATCGACGGCGGACCGGCGATCGTGGACTACGAGTCCTTCCTCAAAGATCTCGATGTGGCAACTTCCACAGTATTGGCTTCAGACGCAGCGTTTGACAGTTTTGCCCGGTTAGTACTCGGGTCCGGCGTGACCGACTTGTCCACGCGTCAGCTGAGAGGGCAGGTGGAGAGCTGGCGATCGCGTTACACGACTCTGGTAAGGGCTTCGCTGGGCGCTGCGGATTGGGGCCCCGGACGGCAGGACGCGATCAGCATGATCTTCAACAGTCTCGCCGGGCTCGATATCGGCGAGGAGCCGGAGGATGTGATTGCCTCCAACATGCGGCCGGCCAATGCGCCGACACGCTTTCCGTTCCTGTGGAATGCGGCACGGCAAGATTTCTCCCATTGGACGGGATTTAGCGAAAACGGCAACGATACTCTGGGGTTCGCGCGGAATCTTGGTAAACTTTTCGGGAGTTTCGGCCAGTTCCACCCCGGCAAATTCAGCCCTGCGGACCTAGCCCGGGATCGGAACAATAGCTTGCTGCGCGTGGTCATGAACCGGAACTTTCTCGACCAGAATTCAGCCAATTTTAAGGGACTGACGGCCTTGGAGGACCTGGTCTGGAAAATCGGGACACCGAAATGGCCTTTCGGGCAACTCGATGCAACGCTTGTCGAAAGAGGCGAAGAAATCTTCCGGAACACTGACAAAGGCGGGTGCAGAGACTGTCATGGCATTCGGCCAGGAGAGCCGCGGCCATCGACCACCAATCGCCCATCCACTTGGGCAACGTGGCGGCTAAATGTCGGTACTGATGTGCAAGCATGCAGAATTCTCCGGCGAACGGTTGAAACCGGGATCATGGACGGCGCCCGCTTTCTCAACGACCGTATCGGCCCCGAGGGACTGGCGTTTGAAGTTCTGTCCATGTCAGTCAAAGGGAGTATTCTGCAGAACAAGCTCAAGGAGTTGAGCGACAAGCTTGAGGGACTGAGCAGCGCTAATCTCGAAGACCTCGTCTCGGCCGATCCTAGAGTCAACTATGTGTCCAAGCTCCAGAAACGCATCCTTCCATCGCCAGAGGAAGGGGAACCCCAATCACGCTGCGTGTATGAGGCGAGGGTCTTGGAAGGCATCTGGGCTGCGGCACCGTATCTTCACAATGGTTCCGTGCCGAGCCTTCGCGCGCTGCTCACTCCGGCGAGAGACAGGGTTCGTTCGTTCCGGGTCGGGCCCAACTACGACATCCGAAATATCGGGCTGGCGGCCGAGCAGAACAGGTTTTCCTATGAGTTTCGGGCCACCGGCTGCGACGACATCTCTTCCGGCAACAGCAACTGCGGCCATGAGTATGGAACCACCCTTTCAGAGAGCGACAAGGACGCGCTGCTGGAGTATCTGAAGTCACTGTGAGTGGTCGCCCGGCCGAAGATCTGCCAGTGACCCTGCTCGCGGGCGCAACCAGTATCGAGATGCATTCGCAGAAACCTTCGCGGGAACGCGGCGAGGCGTTGACCATTTCTCCGGTGCGCTGATCTCTTCTTTCTGAACCGGCAATAGTGCAATCTCAAAAACAATCAGGACTGATCGCGTATATCCTTCGGCCATGCGAGAACACAAAACAAATCCCCACTACTCAGGACCGCTCACCGATCACTTCGACGGTCGGTGTTTCTTTCTGCCCTCTCACAACACGCGGAGGTCGGCGGACGACTTTAAAAAGTGGCGCAAGGAGCGCTCGCCGGCCAAATGGCCCAAATGGGTCGAGATCGAAAACCATCCGTCACCTCCTGAAAGGGTTGCGGGTGATGAACTGTCGGTAACCTTCATCGGTCATGCGACCGTGCTGATCCAAACCGCAGGGCTCAACATCCTGACTGATCCGTTTTTTTCCAAGCGCGCCAGTCCAACCCAGCTTGCCGGCCCCAAACGGGTGCATGCACCCGGGATCGCATTGAAGGATCTGCCGCCAATCGACCTCGTTCTGGTGTCGCACAACCACTATGACCACTTGGACCTGCGCGCGCTCGCCAAGTTGCATGATGCCCACAGGCCGCATGTAGTAACGCCGCTTGGCAACGGATCGATAATCCGCCGCAACAGACGGCTGATGAACATCTCCGAGGCGGATTGGGGCGGCACGATTGAGACCGGCGACGGCGTGCGCATCACAGTGACCCCGGCGCTGCACTGGTCGAAACGCTCATTGTGGGATCGCAACATGTGCCTCTGGGGCGCGTTCATCATCGAGGCCCCGGGCGGACCGGTCTACTTCGCCGCCGATACCGGATATGGGGCGGGTGACACGTTTCGCAACATCCGGAGCGCGTTCGGACCTCCGCGGCTGGCGCTCATTCCGATTGGTGCCTACGAGCCGCGCTGGTTCATGGCGCCGCAGCACATGAACCCGGACGAGGCCGTACGTGCCCACAAGGACTTGGAGGCGCGCCACTCCTTCGGTATTCACCACGGCACGGTACAACTGACGGATGAAGCCCGCGATCAGCCGGTGATCGATTTGGCCGAGGCATTGGATGCACACGATGTCGCGCCGGACCGGTTTCGCACCCTTGCCCCCGGCGAAAGTTGGAGCGTACCCTGAATTCAGCCCCAGATCTAACGTTTCCTTAAACCGCGGGATTCCCGTCGAGGCTGATTACTCATGAAACGTCTTTCTCGTGTTGGCATACAGAGCTCAAGCCATGTTTGGGGTCGGTTCTGGTCGAGTGCGAAATTGAACTGAACTATCACCGTACACGGCGCTTCTGCCCCACTCCGAAACAGTAAGCTTGAGCTCCAAACTGGAACCGCGCCCAGCGGGGACATGCACTAATGGACGCTACGCGGACCAGTTCGATCTGAGTTCCGCTTCGAGCAAAAGCTGACATAACGTTTTCCCGATGCGCCCCACTGAAGGGCCGCGCGCAGCGGATCGGCCAATGCTCCGAAATGCCCCGAAGGCGAAGTCCTGGTTGCTGTCGACGTACGGCAAATTCAGCTCAGACATCTACCGTGTTGCGCGAAGGATAGGAGATGACTTGCGACGCTAGTGCCGCGGCCGTTCTTCATACGCCCGAAAATTCTGGCGGCAGTCATAGCGATGAAGTGTTCGTGACGCCATTGCCACGCCCGGGAAGTTGCGGGGCGTATCCGCTTTCCCAATTGCAGATTGGTTCGACGATGTTCAACCTGAATTCATCGCCCTAAGTTTTGATATCACGATTGGGCGGAACAGTGCGATCGGGAAAACGAGCGCAAGCAATCTGAAAAATGTTCCCTTCCAGGTAGATGCCCAGAGACCATAGACGGGCTGTGTCGTCCAATGAGGCGGTTGCCCGGCGCGTGCCTCATTCACTTTTGCGCTTTCTCACTTTGGTCTTGCGCTTCCTGAAAGTTCAAGACTGCGACCAATGCAGCCGCCAGGGCAACAACCAGACAAACCGACGCCGCGATAAGCGCTTGCTTCAGCCTAGCTGCGCGGGCCGCGGCTTCGGCGAGTTTCTGAGCCAAAAAAATTATCCCGGCTAGAGGTGATTTCTCTCTTCAAGAGATCAAGAAAGCGGACTTTTTCCCATTCAAATCTGATTCACTCAGCCTGGCCCAATCAGACGCAATCAAGCGTGTTCTATTGGCATTGGGCCACTGTGTCATGATGGCATCCGGCACCAGATTTTGAAGGCGGCTAAGCGGACCCTTTTTGCCATTCGACCGCTGTCGCTCAATGGATGGCAGTTCGCCGAATTTCCATCGGACAACCATGGAAATCGTGTTGGCCCATCACGTGAAGCTATCTCGAGTTATTCAGATTTATGGCTTGATGTTTTCAGCCAATAAGGTTGAGTTCTCTGTCTTGCTTTGGCTGTGCGCCGAATTTTCGTAAATATTCCCGAGAGAACTGGGCCGGGCTATCGTAACCTACGCTGGAGGCAATCTGCGACACCCTCTCATTTGAGCTCCGAAGAACGTCACGTGCACGCAGTAGGCGTAAGTCCTTTTGGTACTGCAGAGGAGATGTCCCCGTCACGGATTTGAAGTGCTCGAAAAAGGCGGAGTTGCTCATGCCCGCTTGTTGCGCAAGTTGCGCAATAACAATCGTCTCAGACAGGTTGGACTGGATGTGCTGCGTGGCGTGAAAGATGCGGCTGGCCATGGTTTCATGCCATAGAAGCTTTTGAAGCTGTTCGCCGTGGGGTCCTATCAAGAGTCTCGCATGAATTTCGCGGCGCGTGATCTGCGCAAGCAACCTTTGGGTTTGGTCAGTCCTGGCTTGTTCGAGATACCGGGAAAGTGCGCCTTCAAGCTCCGGGTCCGTTTGACACAGTGATATCGAGAACGGGTCATGCGGGCTGTTCCCGTGCATCAGCGTGACATCCGCTGCAAGGCTACGCAAGACGTCCAAGTCGAGTGGGAAAACAAGTGCGACATACGGACGATCCGGTTCGGCCCTGGTGATCCGTGACGTGACCGGCAGGGTGTGACTTACCAACAGGGATTGCCCATCTGCGACAGTCAATGTCCGGGCACTTGTGCTCACCTCCTTGGCCCCTTGTAGTACGAGGCAGAGCAACGGCCGGTAGATGGTGACGTCCTGAACCGTGACGGCGCTCTGCCGCAGAAAGTACATGCCACTGGGCGCATGGTCCAATGTGCCATGGGGCGTTCCCGCATGGTCCAGCAATGCAGATACTTGGTCCGTCAATGTGGTGCCAGCCATGATCTTCTCCTTGAGAATCTGGCTAACACATTTCTCCCTGCGCTACCATTAAATCCCAAGAAATTGGATTAATGTGCAAGAATATCGGACAATTATGAGAGAAATCACGTAGAGTGGCGTTTAAAGGTCAAGTCACACTGAACTCTGAAAGTGGAGACTTGGCAAATGCCTGATAACTACACGAACGATGCAGCAAGTGAACAACGTGCCGGTGCTACCCGGAGGTCCATGCTGTTAGGAGCCGGCGCCGGTGTCGTTACCGTAGCGGCAACTGTTGCGGGAGAAGCTGAAGCCGCAGACGACCCCAAAAAGCGCGACATGGAAGGCAAGACAGCTTTCATCACCGGTGGAGCCCGTGGCATCGGGCTGGCGAGCGCAGATCAACTTGCTCAAGCTGGTGCAAATATCGTTATTTTTGACGTGGCCCGCAATCTGGATCATGTCGGCTATGACCTTGCAAGCGAGCAGGATCTGGCCAGTGCCAAGTCTCAGATAGAAGCGCATGGCGTAAAATGCATAACGGTTCAGGGCGATGTTCGTGATCGGGCCGGCTTGGCCCAAGCCGTTGCAAATTCTGTTTCGCGATTTGGCTCGCTCGACCATGTTTTGGTCAATGCAGGCATCACCCAGGTTGGGGCGATAGAGGAACTGGACGATCACTCGGTTCAAACGGTGATCGATATCAATGTCACCGGCGCCGTGCGTACAATTCAAGCGGCAGTCCCGATTATGCGTGAACAGAAATCCGGCAGCATTGTTGTTCTCTCGTCTATCCTCGGCCGTCGGCCGAACGAGTGGTACTCAGTGTATGGTGCAACGAAATGGGCCGTGATCGGACTTGCCAAATCCACGGCTCTGGCCATGGCACCGCATGGTGTGACGTGCAACGTAATCTGCCCCACGCTGGTTGATACACCGCTGGCGCGGTCCCTCATTCCTGCGTTCTCTCCAAATAACCCGACCTGGGAGGCCGTTGAAGAATTCATGCGTGCTCGCAATCCCCTGCCGGTGGATGTATTCCAGCCGGAAGATGTTGCCCACTTGGTGAAGTATTTCGCAAGCGATGCGGCCAAACTTATTACTGGCGAGGTTTTCAATCTTGACGCAGGCGCATTGGCGGCAGGGACTGTCTAGACAAGCAACATTGGCGTGGGAGTATCAGCACTGCGGCATTGGCCGTGGTGCTTCCGCGCGCGTATGCAATCGCCCGGTTGTGGCCCTCAGGAGAGCGGGTGGCACGCCGAGGAGCTTCACGACG
>JBCCEL010000099.1:0-17281 GCA_039030315.1 Pseudomonadota bacterium | reverse complement strand
GCGCATAAAGGCAAGCAACGGCTCGGCCAAAGCTGCCATAATCGCCACCGCCCGAAAACTGCTCACAATCCTCAATGCCATGGTAAGAGAGAGCGCCAGATACAAGCCGTCATGCAGTTAGAAAAACACAGTTGCCGGGTCCACAGGGCCTCAGGAGAGAAGAAAGTCAGAAGCGAGGGCTGCCGCGCAGACTACGCTGCCGAGAACCGGGACCCAGACGCCGACCGTAAAGGCATCTGCCGGCGCCGGCTCACCCCGCAGCTTCAACGCGACCAGTGCGGCATTGACGATCATGAAAATCACCAGGACCACGCGCGAGGTCATTTCCGCCAGGCTTTGCAAGGGTACGAACAAGGCCAGAAGCAGGATGGCCCCCGCCACGGTGAAAGTGGCAAAAACCGGGGTACGCGTGGTCCGGCTGACCCGTCCGAATACAGCCGGCACGGCGCCTTGCTTCCCCAAGCCATAAAGAACGCGCGATGCCATGATGATCTGTACGATCACGCCGTTCAGCGTGGCGACGATGGCAATGGAACTGATCGCGTCAGGCGGGTAGCCGCTTATCCTGTTGAACACCAGTCCAAGAGGCGCGCGCGAAGCCGACAGCTCGCTTGTGGAAACCGAAAGCACCGAAACGGAAACCACCAGAACGTAAATCAGCGTTGAAACGCCTAGCGTCAAGAAGATTGCCCAAGGCAGGGTCCGCTTTGGTTCGCGGACTTCCTCCGCCAAATTGACAATGTCCTCGAAACCGACGAACGCAAAGAACGCAAGCAGGGTTGCACCGAGTACACCATGCCACGCACCCGCACCCGCGAGATCCGGTAGAACTTCTCCAAATCTTAGGGGCAGACGGGGATCAAAGTAGAGGCCGGCCGCAACGATCGTCAGCAGACCCAGGACCTCGATCACGGTGCACAGCCCGGCAAACGTAACCGATTCCATAATGCCATAGGCTGCTATAGCCGCCATGAACACGACGACCGCCGCAGTAATCATGGCCTCCGGCAGCGAGAGAAACTCCAGAATGTAACCTGCCGCTCCAACTGAAATTGCGGCACTTGAAACAGTTGCCGACAGGACCACCATCAGGCCGACCACAAGTGAAGCGCCGGGGGAGCGGAAGCCTGCCCGGACGTAAGCCACCTCCCCGGCGCTCAGGGGCAGCCGGCCTGCCAATTCCGCGAAAGAGGCCGCACTGAACGCAACGACGATCGCAGCAAAGACAAATGAAACCGGCGCATGAACGCCAGCCTTGCCCGCGGTAAGGCCGATCAGGACATAGATCCCTGCGCCGACGGTAACGCCAACGCCGTAAAGCACGACCAGCGGGAGCGTAAGAGCACGTTTGAGTTCGGGTGCATGGACCACGGTGTTCATGATCCGGATTTTCCCTGGATCAGGTCGGTGGACATTGACCTGGGTCAAGCGCCGTTGCCGCTTCTAGCGCACGCCGTCCGCGCTCCCGGACACATGCACTACTCACCGTGTCGACGGGCTGTCATGTTCTCTAAAGGCGGTTACTGATGCCAGTGTCAGATCTGGTCCCATGGACGCCGCCGGCGACCGGAGTGACGGCGCGCGCACTGGCCGCCCAGGTCTGTCCAGGTCCGGCGGCGCCCCAGACGGTTGTCGGGATTGAGCTGGCGGGCGAGGCCTTAGGTAGCAGGAAGAGCAAGCTGGATCCTTTGTTTGAGATACCCATCGCAGCCTGCCTGGAGCTCGCCGCGGAAGTTGCTGATTCAGAAGAGCGGACCCTGCAGCTCACCGGATGCGGGCAGAATGTCCCAGGGCGGCCAATGTCACAAGGCGGAGAGGAGCCATGCGCGCGGCTTGAGCGGGTCTTTCCGCAGAGGGTGTGGTTCCCCTAGAATGGCGGACGAACCGTCTCAACCTCCGTGAGCCTGCCTTCTAACATGTCCCTCAAATTTGCCCTTCTGGGCCTGATCTCGGTCAAGCCGGCCTCCGGCTACGATCTCAAGCGCACGATCGAGCGGTCCATCTATTTCATCTGGAATGCAACCGCCCCCCAGATCTACAGCACCCTGCGCAAGCTGCGCGACGACGGGTACATATCCAGCAGGGATCTGCCCCAACAGGGCAAGCCTGACAAGCAGATCCATTCCATCACGGCCGCCGGGCGCAAGGCGCTTGAGACGTTTGTCAGCGAACCGATCCGTTCGTCGGTGACGAGAGACGAGGTTCTGCTGCGCATATTCTTCGGCAATCTGGGCGCCGCGGACGCCATGCAGAAAGAGCTGCGGTCTTATCTTGAACGGGTGCGTGAGGAGAGAGCCTACCTGGAAGCCGTGGAAGCGCGGATCTGTGCAAACCCGGGTCCCAATATCGACGCACGCAGGTTTCAGTTGCTCTCCCTGAGGATCAAGGTCGCTCAATCCCGGGCGACTGAGCGCGAACTGATGGACTTTTTCGACACCGTTTCGCGCCAGGAGAGCCTGCTTCCCCCGGCAGGCTGATGTCTACCCGCGGACCGTCTTGAGGGTCCTGGAAATGCCGCCGCGATAGCGAGGGCGATCCGGCTGGGGCAAGGTGAGCGGCTCGACGGGTCGCTGGCTCGCGTGGCTGCGCTCGACAAGCTTCTGGTACTCGAGCGTACCGCCACGCTTCCATTTCAGCTCGTCCTCCGACAGCTCGCGCAGAACGCGTGCAGGCGCGCCGACAACAAGGCTGCGAGGTGGAATGACCGTGCCCTCCTTCACAAAGGCCAGGGCGCCGATAACCGCGCTTTCACCGATTTCCGCATGGTCCATGATCACTGCGTTGACCCCCACCATGGCGTTCACGCCGATATGGGCACCATGGATCACAGCGCCATGCCCGATATGGCCGTCGACATCGATGATGGTGTCACCACCTGGAAATCCGTGCAGAACGCAGGTGTCCTGCACATTCGAGCCTTCGCGCATCTCAAGCCTGCCGAAATCGCCGCGCAGGCAGGCCGCCGGCCCCACATAGCAACCGGGACCAACGATCACATCGCCGATCAGCACCGCCGTCGGGTGCACATAGGCGGAGGGGTCAATAACGGGAATGCAGTCTTCGATGGCAAAACAGTTGGCCATAGCCGCCTCGCTCAGAAGAACGCCTGGATGCCAGTCTGGGCTCTGCCCAGGATCAGGGCGTGGACGTCATGGGTGCCCTCGTACGTGTTGACGGTTTCCAGGTTCACCATGTGACGCATGACGTGATATTCGTCGCTGATCCCGTTGCCGCCGTGCATGTCACGGGCGGTACGCGCGATCTCCAGGGCCTTGCCGCAGTTATTGCGCTTGATGAGAGAGATCGCTTCGGGCGCCAGCTCTCCAGCATCGAACAGGCGGCCGGCCTGGATCGCCACGTGGAGGCCGAGCGTGATCTCGGTCTGCATGTCCGCCAGCTTCTTCTGGACGAGCTGGTTGGAAGCCAGCGGCCTGTTGAACTGCTTGCGCTCCAGCACGTATTCGCGGGCGGCGTGCCAGCAGAACTCAGCCGCGCCCATGGCGCCCCAGGCGATGCCGAAGCGGGCGCGGTTCAGGCAACCGAAAGGTCCGGCCAGACCAGTTACGTTCGGAAGCAGATTTTCTGACGGTACGAAGACCTCTTCCATGACAATCTGGCCCGTAATCGACGCGCCAAGGCTGAGCTTGCCCTCGATCTTGGGCGCACTCAGTCCCTCCATGCCCTTCTCGAGGACAAACCCGCGGATCACGTCATCGTCGGTCTTGGCCCAGACCACGAAAACATCCGCAACCGGAGAGTTGGTAATCCAGCTCTTGGTGCCGGTGATCTTGAAACCGCCATCGACGCTTCGGGCCCGGGTCGACATGCCTCCAGGATCGGAGCCGAAATCCGGCTCGGTCAGGCCAAAGCAGCCGATCCACTCACCCGTTGCGAGCCTGGGGAGATACTTCATGCGCTGTTCTTCGGTGCCGTAGGCATAGATGGGGTGCATGACCAGCGAGCTCTGCACACTCATCATCGAACGGTAGGCCGAATCCACCCATTCGGTCTCCCGTGCCACCAGGCCGTAGACGGTGTAGCTGGAACCGGCGCAGCCATACTTTTCCGGTATCGTTAGGCCAAGAAAGCCGAGCTCGCCCAGCTCGGTGATAACGTCTCTGTCAAAGGTCTGATGGCGGTTGGCCATGAGGATGCGCGGCATCAGTTTTTCCCGGGCATAAGAACGCGCGGTGTCACGGACCAGACGCTCCTCATCGGTCAGCAACCCGTCGAGCTTCAGCGGATCCTCCCAGTCATAGGCGCCATACCGGTTGGCGCTGACGGTCTCCACCTTTGCGGGCAAAACAGCCATGTTCATGATCTTGCTCCTTTCAAGCGGCACCGGCGATGGTATTGGCGCGTTCCTTCGCCGATGCAGCCCGGCCGTCCTCTCCAAGAGCGGCGAGAACCCGGGCGTACTCGCTCCAGCCGCGGCGCATTTCAGGGTAGCGCGCCACACGTTCAGACAGGAGGCTGCGCGCCATGCCATGGCGTCCGCCTTGCACCGCCGCATCAATCAGAATCTGGGCGAAGAGATCACGCTGGGCATGGCTGCCGCCGATGGGCGAAAGTTCGTTGCGTATCGGCCAGAGGAGATCGCAGGCCTTGCCGTGTTCGCCCATCTCATAGGCAATCATCCCCTCACACAGCGGAATGAGAATGGACTTGGTGGACTGGGCAGTCCAGCCGTTACCATCGGCTGCGAACGCCGTGAGTGAACCGATCTGTTCCTGCGCCGTCTCGGTCTTTCCGCCAGCGGCCAGCGCCAGACAGAAATGGGCGTCCCGGAAGGGCAAGATGTGGTCCTTGATCCGTGTGGCCGAGTATGCCGCGAGCGCCTCCCAGCGGTCACCGATATCGATACCGGCAATCTCGATACGTTTCAGCAGAGCGGCCTGGTTGGAAACATCGACATACTTGTCCGAGTTTACCGACGTCAGCTGGTCATCGAAGATGCTGAGCGCCTTGTCGAAATCCTCGCGCGCAACCGCAAACAGACCGTGGTGCCACCACAAATGGGCCTTGAAGAAGTTCTTCTTCTCCCACTCCCCTTCCCGGTCGCCCAGCCATGCGGCGCCTTCGGCGTAGCGCCCCTGCATCTCCATGACATGGGCGACGGAGTGAATGGCCCAGAGGTCGCCGCCGTTGCGCTCCGTTGCGGCGCGGCCCCAGAGCTCGGCCTCGTCATACTCACCGCATTCTTCAAGGGCGTAGGCGTACATGCCCTGGACGTGCGCATAGCCCGGTGTGTCTTCATCCCAGTCGCCCAGCACGCCTCCCACAACCGAGCGCAGTACGTTGGCGCGGCCGGTATAGAAAGCCATGGTGTGATGCAGCTTGAGCGCCATCAGGTCTTTCGGCCATTCGCTGAGAATGCGCTCCCAGGCAAGGCACGCATTCATCAGATCGCCCTTGACCCAGGCCTGGAGGGCATCGGCATGAAGCTGCTCGCGTACGGTCATGTCTTCTCGTGCAGCGGAGAGAGTGTCCAATGCCTGCAGGATCTTGGGATAGACCGCACGGGTCTCGAGCATCATCAGCAGATAGCTGCGATAGCACAGGGCAAGCGCGCAGTCGGGGTCCGCTTCCAGGGCGGCTTTCACACGGGCTCCCGCCGTCTGCCCATAGTCCAGAAAGTCGGCCACGGCACCATCAAGATGCCCAACTGCTTCGGCGCTTGAAGTGCTGATATCGAGGCCGCGGATATCGAGCTGCATGGTGTGTTCTCCTGGCTCAACGCACCCTTTAGTCGCCCAGATCCACACCGAGCCCCCGCAGGACGCGTTCCGGTGTGGCCGGGAAGGCATGTATGTCGCCGCCGCGGCGGGCAAGGGCATCGGAGACCGCGCAGGCTATGCCGCTGAGAGCTCCAATGATCGATCCTTCACCACAGCCCTTGAACCCGCCGAGTGCACCGGACGGCGTGTTGGCATGATGCAGTTCGATGTTGGGCACTTCAAGCGCCGAGGGGACGATGTAGTCGGCCAGGGTCACCGTCAGCGGCTGGCCCTGATCATCATAGATCAGCTCCTCAAGCAGTGCCTCGCCGACGCCTTGCGCGATGCCGCCGATAATCTGGCCTTCAACCACGGCAGGATTGATCAGCCGGCCGACATCCTCTGCCGCAACGTAGCGGACGATCTCAATCGCGCCGGTCTCGGTGTCCACATCCACCACGACAATATGGGCACCTGCGGCGAAGCTGCCGTGTTTCGGATCGTAGAAAGCCGTGACCTCGAAGCCCTGATTCAGCTCCTGGGGGATATCCTTGGCGGAGAAAAAGCTGCGCTCAGCCATGTCGGAGAGCGTAAGCATCTTTGATCCATCCAGGTTCTTGATCACAGAATTGATGATGGACAGTTCCTTCTCCGGCTCTTCCAGAAGGAAGGCGGCCAACGCGATCATCCGGCGGCGCAACTCGCTTGCAGCCTGAATGACGGCGCCGCTCCCGAACACGGCAGTGCGGGAAGCGAAAGTCCCAAAACCGTAGGGCGCCATGCCTGTGTCGCTGGTGAGGCAGGAGATATCCTCCAGGGCAATGCCGAGTTCGTCGGCCGCCACTTGGCGCATGGCCGTGGCGATGCGCTGGCCCTGAGAGGGCAAGGCAGCAGCGATGGTCAGCACACCGGACGTCTCAAGCCGCAAGGTAACCGCATCACGGCCCGGTTGAAGCAAGGTGCCCGGGCCAACGGCCGTCGTGGTTCCAAGGCCGGTGAGTTCCGCAAAGCAGGCCACGCCGATGCCGCGCAGCTTGCCGTTGCCGCTTGCCGCCGCCTGGCCAGCGCGCAAGTCTTCGTAGCCTGCTTCGGCCATCGCCATCCTGAGGCAAGGCATGTAGCCAACGTGCTCATGGATGAGGTTGTTCGCGTTCCTGAACGGCATTTCGTCCTGAAGGATGAGGTTACGGCGGCGAATTTCTGCAGGATCCAGATCAAGTTTCCGCGCAGCTTCATTCAGCAGCAACTCCAGCGAGGCGGATGCGGACGGGCGACCCACAGCCCGGTAAGGGCCCGTTGGGGTCTTGTTGGTGGCGACCCCCCGGGTGTTGTACTGCAATGCTGGCACCCTGTAGGGACCGGGCATCAGCCCGCCGGTCTGCAGCGGCTCCATCCCAGCGGACCAGAGGTAGGTGGAGTATGCGCCGACATCGACCCAGATCTCCGAACGCAGCCCCAGGATCCTGCCGTCTTCATCGAACGCGGCTTCAAGCTCGATTTCCTGCTCGCGAGCATGGGTTGACGCGACCATGTTCTCAAGCCGGTCCTCGACCCATTTCACCGGGCGGCGCAACAACCGGGCGAGATGGGCGCAGACAAACTCTTCGGGATAGATGGACGCCTTCTGGCCGAAGCCGCCACCGGTTTGCGGCGCGATCACGCGGACATCGGTTTCCGGCAGGCCGAGGTGCTTGGCGATGTAATGGCGGACCACATAGGGCAGCTGGTGGCTCATCCAGATGCTGAGCTGGAAGCCGCCCTCGCGCCAGGCCGCAACGCAGCCGCGGCCCTCAAGACACAAGGCCTGCTTGCGGGCAATGCTGAAGTCTCGCTTGACGACGAGATGGGCAGTGGCGAACGCCTCGTCGATCTCACCGCGCACATACTTCCGCTTGATGAGGTTATTGTTGGCGCAGGTATCGTGGACGAGCGGCGATGTGTCCTTCTCCCCCTCCCGGGGGCCGGAAATGACCGGCAGCGGGTCATAGTCGACTTCAATCAGCTCGATGGCATCTTCCGCCGTCGCCCTGTCTTCGGCAACGACCGCGCAGATGGCTTCGCCGACGAAGCGCACCTTCTCCACGGCCAGCCAGTGCTGGGTGGATTCCCCTCCGGAAAAGCGGTTCGGCATTGCGCGGAACGGCTCGACCTTTCCAAGAAGATCTGCGCCGGTCAGGACCCTGATGACACCTGGCAGATCTTTCGCTCTACTCACGTCGACCTCGCGCAACAGCGCATGCGCATGCTGGCTGCGCAGGAAGGCGACGTGGTACATGCCGGCGAACGAGATATCGTTGAGAAAGCGGCCCTCGCCGTCCAGAAGCGGTCTTGCCTCGTCCGGCAGAACGGAGCTGCCGACGGCTTTTTCGTTCGTCAGGCGCAGATCCGACATCTCAGACCTGCACTTCTGCCCGCTGAGCGGCCGCAGCGGCCTGGACGGCCTCGACAATGGCCTGGTAGCCGCTGCACCGACAGATATTGCCGGAAAGATGCTCCCTGATCTCATCCTCGCTGGGATCCGGATTTTCCTTCAGCAACTCAATCGCCGATGACAGCATGCCAGGGGTGCAGAAACCGCACTGGACCGCGAAGTTCTCAAAGAACGCCTTCTGCATGACGCTCCATTCACCGTCCTCGTCCCTGAGGCCTTCAATTGTCACGATGTCGGTCCCATCGGCCTGCACCGCCAGCATCAGACACGAGCGCGCCGACTTGCCGTCAACGGACACCGTGCAGGCACCGCAGACCCCGTGCTCGCAGCCGAGGTGCGTCCCGGTGAGATGCAGCTGATCGCGCAGGAAATCACCAAGCGACGTCCGGACCGAAACGCGCTTTGCATAGGCGCGGCCGTTCACCTTGAGCTCAATCTCCTGTTCCCAGGCCATCAGGCAGCTACCCCAGCCCGGACAAGAGCGGTCTCCAGCGCCCGCTTCGCCATGACACCAGCGAGATGACGCCTGTACCCGGACGATACGTGCACATCTTCGGCGGCATCAACCGACGCTTTTACGATTTGCGCAGCTTCCTCGAAGACATCGCATGCTGCGCCGTTTCCAAGTGTCTTTCCGGTCAGGAGGTCTTCAACCTCTGGGACACGGACCGGCCCATCGCCCATACCGACAATCGTCAGGCGGGCTCGTTCACAGACACCGTCCTTCATTGTGAGAAGCGCAGCGGCGCCGGCGATGGCAAAATCCCCAAGGCGCCGGGCAAACTCGACGAATGCCGAGCCCGTGCGTGCCGGCGGTCGCTCATAGCGAAGACCGACAACCATCTCGCCCGGCTCCAGGGCGGTGGTGAGCATGCCTTCGGAAAACTCTTCTGCCGGGAGCTCCCGCTGTCCGTCCGCACTGGCAATCAAGACGGTTCCGTCAAGCGTCGCCAGCACGCTGGGGTGCTCCGCAGACGGATCGTTGTGCGAAACGCTGCCGCAGACTGTGCCGCGATTGCGGATGGCGGGATGGGCGACCTGGGTGGTGGCTTCATAGAGCAATGGCCAGCGCTCGCGCACAGCAGCGCTGTTCAAGAGATCCGCATGGCGCACCAGCGCTCCGATGCGGAGAGTACCGTCATCTTCCTCGATGCGGTCCATGTCCGGCAGCCGGTTGATATCAACAAGCACCTCGGGATCGGCCACGCGCATGTTCAGCATTGGCATCAGGCTCTGCCCGCCGGCAAGGACACGACCTTCCTCCCCGGCATCGCGCAGGATGCCCAAGGCGTCAGCAAGCGATCGCGGAGCCTGATAGTCGAACCATGGAGCTTTCATGGTCGTGCCTGTCCTCCTCACATCGCGACTGGCGCGGGCTTTCCTGGCAAAACAGCAGAACTATATGCAAGACCTTTACTATGGATAATGGAGAGCAATTGGCGAGTCAACAGTTGGCGCTCCGGCAAAGCAGCTGGATACAGGCGAGGCAGGTCGATGATGAAACGACGAAACTCGCCGCGTTGAACATAGTTAAGACCCTATATATAGTCTTGCAGCCAGGGCGCGCGAAGATTGGGCGCGGAAGGAAGGACCGATCATGAAAATGCAGTTTCTGGACGGTGGCCGTCTGCGCATGAAGAGGCGGGTTTTCGTTCCCGGTGCCGAGCGCGAGGAGGTGATGGAACTGCCCGTTATCGCGACACTCTTCCGCCACTCCAAAGGCAATGTTCTTTTTGACACGGGATGTCACCCTTCGGTTGCAACCGATGCCGAAGGCCGCTGGGGCGGCATGGCGAAGTTCATGACCCCGATCGCGCCACCGAAGCAGGATGTGATCAATTCCCTCGCAGCAGTGGGATTGAGGCCAGAGGACATCGACATCGTGATCAACTCGCATCTGCATCCCGACCACTGCGGCTGCAACGGCTTCTTCACCAGGGCGCAGTTTTTCTGCCATGAAGCCGAGCTTGCCGCCGGCACGGCAGAAGGCGCGGCGAAGATGGGCTATCTCCAGGCGGAATGGGAGCATCCCATGCGGCTCGACACCATCTGCGACACGTTTGATGTGTTCGGCGACAGCAGACTGGTCACCCTCCACATCCCGGGTCATACGCCGGGTATGATCGGTCTCCGCGCTGAACTTGAGCACAGCGGCGAGTTCCTGATCGCATCGGATGCCGTAGCGCTGGAACGCAATCTGCAAAAGGACGAGGCGCCGCTGAACGCCTGGGACGCGGACCTTCTTGTGTCCTCCTACGATATCGTCCGACAACGGCAGAATGCCGGGGCGAAGATCATCTGTGGCCATGACGATGATCAGTGGAAGATGCTGCAGGACGGGCCGCAGGTTTACGCGTAAGAACACACGATCATTCGAAGCGGAGGAATGACATGGAAACCGGATTGAGCGGCAAGGTCGCGGTGGTGACTGGAGGCGGACGGGACGTGGGAGCAGAAGTTTGCCGATCTCTGGCTGCCGAGGGCGTGAAGGTGGTTGTCAACTACAACAGCTCGCAAGGCGATGCCGACGCGCTGGTCAGTGAAATAGAAGCTGCCGGGGGCACAGCCAAAGCAGTCAAGGCCGACGTGAGCGATCCGGTTGAGGTCAAGGAGATGATCGACGGCACCGTGGCGGATTGGGGCAGTGTCGACATCCTCGTCAACAATGCCGGCTACGTGAAGTACCAGCGCTTCGTGGAATCGTCCTACGATGACTGGAAGCCGCAGATTGATGTCTGCCTCTACGGAGCGCTCAACTGCTCCAACGCCGCGGCAAAACACATGGTCGAGCAGAAGGGCGGCCGCATCATCAACATTGTCGGTGACAGCTCCCGTATCGGTGAAGCCAACATTTCGCTGGCAGCAACATCGCGGGGCGGGACAATCGCGCTTGGCAAGTCGATGGCGAAGGAACTCGGACGGTTCAACGTCACCGTCAACACGGTGTCCCTGGGGCTGGTCAAGTCGGCCCACCAGGACATGGAGTTCCTCAACAAGAACATGGACAAGATCCTGAAGGCCTATCCGCTAAAACGGATCGGCGTTCCGGAGGACGTCGC
Source organism: Pseudomonadota bacterium (assembly GCA_039030315.1). Taxonomy (GTDB): domain Bacteria; phylum Pseudomonadota; class Alphaproteobacteria; order Rhizobiales; family CAJQND01; genus JAAEUE01. The sequence goes on along the minus strand of JBCCEL010000099.1, from coordinate 6,074 downwards.
ACCGATGGTGATCTTCCTGGCCTCGTCCGGCGGCTCCTGGATCACCGGCCAGGTGATCAGCGTCAATGGCGGCTTCTGCATGGTCTGAACGGTGCCGGCTCAGCCAGGCACGAATACACGCCCTTCCATGATACGCCGGGCGGTGCGGATAAAACCGATGCCCCTGATGTCCGGATTTTCTGGCCCACCGTCAAACTCGATCAGGGCGGCCAGTTTGCCGACGGGGTGTTCGATACTTACTGTCTGCCGGCGGTCATCGCTCACCTGCGCAAGCCCAGCCAGAATCGATCCACGGGTCACGCAGGCCGCAGCAAGGCATTGTCCGCCGGTGAGAGGAAAGGTGCGGTGGCAGGCGTGCGGAACCATGTAGCGGGCATTGACCGCTCCGCCATGCCGGGCCTTTGAGACAACGCAGAATTTCGGGATCACGCTGCCGGTCGGATCCCCAAGGCCCATCGCATGGGACGCGGCCACGCGAATCCCTTCCAGCTTCTCAAAGAAGGCCCGGTTGGCGTCGATCTCGTCCGGCATCTCGTAGCCGGTCAACCCCATGTCCGCGGCCCGGGCGATGACCATGGGCACGGCAGCATCGAAGCATGAAACCTCCACGCCTTCGATCAAATCGCGCGGGTTGCCCGTGGGCATGAGCTTGCCGGTCTTGCTTCCAACGACACCCTTGAAGAACAGCTCCACCGGCGCCGCGGTTCCGGGCACTCCGTCGATCGCGGCATCGCCGTCATAGCGGACCTGTTCTCCAGGCGTCTGCACGGCAGCCTCGATGATGACGCCCGTATTCACGTTGTGGATGCGAACGCGTGTGACGGGATCGTCTGCCTCGACCATGCCCGCGTCTATCGCAAAGGGGCCAACGCCGGCGGTCAGGTTTCCGCAGTTGGGGGCGAAATCCACACGGGCCTCGTCAATGAGTACCTGGCCAAAGAGGAAATCAATGTCGGCGTCCGGCCTTGACGAAGGGCCGACCATTGCCGCCTTGCTTGTCAGCCAGTCAGCACCGCCGAGGCCATCGATCTGCCGGTGGTCAGGCGAACCCATCACTGACAGCAGAAAGCGCTCAAGTTCGCCCCGGTCGGCCGGGACATCGGACATTCTGAAGTAAGGGCCCCGGGAGGTCCCACCCCGCATCAGGACGCAAGGGACCGAAAGCTGGCTCATCATTGGCCCCTCACGAATTCCACGGGAAGCGCTTGAAGGTTCAAAGAACCGTCATCCAACACTTGCGCCAGCATATCATCGGTGCCGCCGAGATAACTCTCAATCGCCCTGTTTCGCTCCGTTCCCGGCGGAAGATCCGACGGTTTCAGATAGGCCTCGCCGGGCTTGGAATCCGCCGTCCGATCCACAACAACAGTTTCAGGTGAGTCCAATCTGGTCTCCAAATCATAACCTCCATCGGCCAAGGCCGCGACGTACACGTCGCCCCAGCCCATGCGCCTCAGCCAGAGGGCCGCAAAGGTCGCTCGTACCCCATCATCGTCGCTGAGCACGAGCCGCGCATTAGCAGTGGCAAGATGCTGGTCGATCTTGTGAATGAGCTGTCCGCCGGGCACGTGGCGCGCTCCGGAAATGTGTCCGGCCTCAAACTCCTCGCTGCGGCGGACATCGAACAGCACTGTCGTTCGCCTCCCTTCGCCCAAGATCTCGTTCAGTTTCCCGGCGCTTGCGGTCCGGATCCCGGCCACGGCCCGAATGCGTGCGGCCCTTTCCAGCAGACTGTTGCCGGCCGCTTCAACGTCCACTCTGACCTCGCGCCCGGCTTCCATTGGCCGGCCGGAGAGCTCCCATCCCATGGTTCCCCGTTCAAGGGCCATCACCGTTCCCGGATAGCCTGCGTCCCTGAGCATCTGCGCGCCGGTCAGTCCACGCGATTGCCCAGCACACGTGACCACCAGCAGGTCTGTGCCCTGGGTAAGTCGTCCCGCGCACCGTGCGAGTTCCGCTCCGGGCACGTTGATCGCACCCGGGATCGTTCCCTTCCTGAACTCTGCTGCGGGCCTGCAATCGATGATGCGGACGGTTTCGCCGCGCTTCACCCTGTTCCCCAGCGCAGCCGGGGTGATCAGGGGAATTCTGAGTTCGCGCTGAGCGAACGCTGCCAAAGCCTTGCCCGGCGTGTTCAGTCCGCTGAAGAGCCTGTAGCCGGAACCGGACCAACCCTCGGTGCCGCCGTCCAACACCAGCAGGTCCGAATATCCTGCGTCCTGCAGGAACCCGGCGGCCCGCCCGGTCAGTTCATCTCCTTCATCGCTGCACAGCACGACGGGCGTCGATCTCCTCGGGACGAGCCTTCGCGCATGCGCTTCCAGACCGCCGAGCGGCGCGCTGCTTGCGGCAAGCAGGTGTCCGGTTCCGAACCGGCGCTCCGTGCGGACATCCAGAACTGCGAGTTCATCGCTGCGGGCAAACAACTGCGCTTTCAGCTCAGCCGCACTTATGCGACCGACGCAGCTGGCTGTTTCAGCCATCGGCGGCTAGAGCCGGTTTCCCGGCTTGACCGTGCCGTCCTCGGCGTTGAAGACGAGGGTATTGATGGTGCCGAGATCCGTACCGGTCACACGCACGAAGCGGCAGTTGTCGGTGATGACGATGGAGTGGATATCCTTCGGCTCGAAGATTCCGGCCATACCCGGGCCGAGCTCATAGGTCCGGTCCTTTTCAAGCTTTGCCTTGCCGTCTTCGGAGCCGTCATCCAGCCGCTTCCAGGTCGACATGATGGTTTCGCCGACCGCCTGGCCGTAGATCGCCCAGGACTCCCCGTGATCATGCGGTGGACCTGATTTGCCCGCGGCATAGCGATGGACCAGAACGTTGAAGTCCAGTTCGGGATCCCGGTAAACCGTCTGGATGCCGGGTTCGGCCCCGGGACCGCAATAGGCGGCGAGAAAGTCATCGTCCTTCAAGAGCTTCTCGAGTGCCTTCAGGCAGTCCTGCCGACCGGCCGGTCCGGGCTTTGCCGCGAGCAGCTCCCGCGCATCGGAACAGAAAGCTTCAAGTGTGTAGGTCATTGGCATCTCCAGTGCTGGGGCGCGATCCGCAGTCCGGTCACGATAATAGCCCCTGATCACCCAGGAAGGACAGAAGCACGTCGCGGCACGCCTCAGGCTTTTCAATCTGGAGGAGGTGTCCGGCATGCTCCATGCCGAAGTAGTCGTAACCCCCCTCCTCGGCCAGCGCCCTGTTGGCCGGACCCGTGGGCGGAGCTCCCCGGCCTTCCGGGTCGGCACCGACAAGCTTGACCGGGATGCCGAGTTCCGAGGCTCTCGGCCATAGGTGCAGCGTAAGCGCGGCAAGGTATATCGAGGCTTCCAGCTCACGCTGGCAGACCAGGCGGAAGCCGCCCGCAGGATCTTCCTGAAGCACCGCCTGCGCCATATCGGCCCGAGCCTGCGGCAGCCATTTGGCGCTGGGCCGGGCCTCCGCATAGGCTGCTTCCAGTTCCTCAGGTGAGGCGAAATGTTCCGGCCGGCCCATGGCCCAGGTGACCAGCTTCAGCTCAAACTCGCGCATTGCTTCAAACAGCCGATGGTTCTCGGGCGGCACGCAGGGCGGGTCATAGAGCACCAGCGCATCGTAAGGCAGGCCCGCATCGACCGCGCCTTTCATGGCCGCGCGCGATGACATGGAGTGGAAGACACCGACCGATTTCGACGGCCCCAGCCGTTCGCTGACCACAGAATGGATCGTGGCGAGATCCCGGCCCATTTGAAGATAGTGATGTCCATCCGCGCCGCAGGATGGATTACGGCCGTGGTTTCTCATATCGAACAGGACGACGTCGAAACCGTCCAGCAACGGCTCCCAGAACACGCGGTAGCCGTCGACCGCAAAGCCGTTGCCGTTGGAAACGAACAGACGGGTCGCACCCGGGTGGGCGTGATGGCGGACAACAATCTCCGCGCCGTCGTCCATCTCCGCTGAAAAGGTGCTGGTGGGCTGGGGAACGCTCATCTCTAGTACTGGCTCCGTCTGAACTCAGCTGTGCCGGGCAAGCCAGCTCTCGATCGTCGCCAAAGTGGCTGCCGGATTCTCCAGCGGCGTGATGTGGCCGGCATCCGGGATGACCGCATGCTCGCCGTTCGCGATCTTCGCCGCTGCTTCAGCCAGGGCTTCAGGAGGTGCGCCCTTGTCCTGCGCGCCGCCGAGAATGAGCGTCGGCACCTGGATCTTGTGAAGCTCGGCGCCATAGGAAAGCGTCTTGAGAGCTTCGCAGCAGCCCTCATGGCCGACGGGATCGGTTGAACGGATCATGGCGCGGACCCGGTCCAGAACGGGCGGGGCCTTGGCGCGCGTCTCAGGCGTGAACCAGCGGTCAATGGTGGTTTCCACCACGTTCTCCATGCCACCGGCTTTCGCCTTGTCGATGCGGGACTGGAAGTAGGCGGCATAATCAGGCGGGGCATCCGGGCGAGAATCGCAAGCAACTATGCTCTTCAAGCGTTCTCCGTGATGAATGCCCAGGCCGTAGCCCACCATCCCGCCAATGGACAGACCGATCCAGTGTGTCTTCTCGATTTCCAGCGCATTGAGGAGGCCCACCGCATCCTGGAGGAGCATCGGAAACGTATAGGGCCCGGGCACGACCTCCGTCTGACCGTGGCCGCGGTTGTCGAAGCGCAGAACCCTGTAGCGGTCCTTGAGGGCCGCCGCCACATCGTCCCAGAGGGTGAGGTTGTTGGCGAGCGCGTGGGAACAGGTGACCCAGGGCGCATCTTCGGGGCCTTCCACCACGCAGTTGAACGTAATGCCGTTGGACTGGATTTTCATTCCGGAGCTATCCTTCTCTCCTTAATCAAGACGCACTGGCCAGTGGAGTGCCGGCCTCTCTCAAAGCGTACGTAATCCGGCCCGAGTCATCCACGAGCCGGTCAATCTCGCCCAGCGTATGCAGCCGGTTAAGATGGGCCACCGTTTCTCCGACCGCAAAATTGACCTGGTGGCCGTCCAGTTTGCGCTGGAACAAGGGAGCCATCAGGTCGCCCACGCATCTGGACTCTTGTTCGCCCAGCAGCCGGCGCAGGAGATCGAGCCGCTCGACATGGTGGACCTGCTGCTCTGCAATGCGCTGCGCAGCGCCGGTGAACGGTTCGCGGTGCGACGGCAGCACCAGAGTGTTCTGCGTTACGTGACCGGCGATCGTGCCGAGGGTCGAGACGAATTCGTCAAGCGGATCGGCCTCCGGCTCCCAGGGCCAGACGCTGACATTGGGGGTGATCTTGGGAAGAACCTGGTCGGCCGCGATGAGGATATCGTCGCGCTCATTGTACAGCAGGACCATCTCTGGCGAGTGCCCGCGGCCGATGAGAACGCGCCAGGTGCGCCCGCCGATCTCGAGTGCGTCGCCCTCGGCGAGGCGCGCATAGCTATCCGGCAGGCGGGCGCCCTCGTCATACTGGATGGTCTCCTCACGGTAGAGTCTGAGGAGCTCGTCCGACAAGCCGTGGCGCTCGTAAAACCTGGCCCGGCGTTCGATATCGTCGCTGTAGAGACTTGCGGCCGCCACATGACCGGCCATCCATTCGAGCTGGCTCGTCAACGGCTGGACACGCCAGCGGTCGGAGATGAAACCGCTCGCGCCCATGTGGTCGGGATGGAAATGAGTGATGATAAGCCGGGTGACCGACCTGCCGCCGAGCACCTCATTCCAACCAGCTTCGAGCCGCGCCCGCGTGGCCTCATCGTCCCAGCCGCAGTCCACCATGGCGAAGCCCTCACCGTCGGCGAGCAGCCAGAGGTTGACGAACTTGAGGCTGCGGAATGGCACCGGAATGATGAGACGGAAAATCCCAGGCGCAACCTCCTGAGGCGGATGAAGCTCGATCTCGCTCATGCCGCCTCACCGGTCCGCAACTCTCTTGCAGCCTCCAGGACGGCTTTGATGATGCCATCATAACCAGTGCAGCGGCAGATATGGCCGCTCAGGACGTCACGAACCTCAGCTTCACTAGGATCCGGCTGCCGCGAAAGAAAATCTGTCACCGACATCAGGATACCCGCGGTGCAGAACCCGCACTGGAGGGCATGGTTCCTGTTGAAGGCCCGCTGCAGCGCATTCAGCT
>JBCCEL010000098.1:0-17403 GCA_039030315.1 Pseudomonadota bacterium | reverse complement strand
TCCGAGCCCTCGATCAGCATGTCGCCCATGGTGAGGCGGCGGTTTTCCGCCACGTGATCGGCCAGACGGTTGCCGTCGAACAGACCCCTGGCGCCGCTATCGAAGCCGAAGATGATGAGACCAGCGTCTTCCCCCGTTATGGCCGGGTTCAGCCGGCGCAGTTCGGCATTGACGTGCGATACCTCGCCCATGAGGTAGCGGAAGACATCGATGAGATGAATTGCCGTTTCATGCACGAGGAACCGCGGCATCTTCTGAAAATAGGGCTGTCGGCTCAAATAGGCTTCGGGTCCCTGGCCATCGCCGGGGCGCAGGCGAAAGGAGATCTGGTAGATCTCGCCGATCCTGCCGGCATCGAGCAGACGCTTGATTTCCATATGCCAGGGCTGAAAGCGGAAGTTCTCGTGCACCACGCAGGAAACAGCGGCGCTTTCCGCGTCGGCGGCGACGTCACGGGCCTCATTCAGATCAAGGCAGAAGGGCTTCTGGCAGATCACTGGCAGGCCGCGGCTGATGGCTGCCCGCACAAAGCCCGCATGGGTGGGGGGTGGAGAGACGATGTCCACGAGGTCAGGTCGGGTCTGATGGAGCATCTCCTCGAAGTCCGAGTAGACGCCCGGGATATCGTGCTGCTCCGCCACATTTCGCGCTGCGTCTGCGTCAAGGGAGCAGCATCCGGCAAGTTCAACCGGCAGACGCGACCAGCCGTCATAATGGAACTGGCTGAAATAGCCGGTACCGACAACCGCGACTCTTGGTTTGCTCATGCGAAGCTCCAGTGGCTGGGCGGCAGGCCCGCGACGGGTGATCGGAAGCGCCCGATCCGGTCGCCAAGCAGGCAACCGAGATAGCAATCCTTCAGATCCATTCCTCCAAAGGCCAGGCTGGAAATGTTGCGCAGAACCTTGCCCTTGTTGTTGTCGAGATGCGGGCGGCCCATGCTCTTGTCCTGGAAAGCTTCCTCCACCCAGTCCATAAAGGCGGGATCACAGTCTTCCAGCATAGTGTGCTGACGGCCATCGGGCAAAACCCTGATCACCCGGTTGGAGACGATGCTGGTGATCCAGAACCCGCCTTCCGCATCGAAGGTGAGGCCGTCCGGGAATGTACCCGCACCGTACTCGGCAACAATCTCCTTCGGGCCGAGCGTACCGTCTGCTCCTACGGGATAGCGGGACGTCTTCCGGGTGAAGGTCTCGTTGATATAGAGCATGCCGTCCTCGGGGTGGATCAGGCATTCGTTGGCATAGCCCAGATCATCGGCAACGATACGCGCGCCGGCCTCATCAACGAGAACGGCAAAGCCGCTCGAGGCGTCCGGGCGGTAGTCGTCGCCCCGGGGCTGCACGCGCGTGCTGACCGTGATCCAGAACCGGTGGTTCGCGTCTACGTGGATGTAGTTTGTCGGTGGCAGAGGCGCGTTGTCGATCTCGAGAAGAAACGGCGATAACGCGCCATCTGGCTTCAGCCAGTAGACACCGCCATCCGCATCGCCAAGGTGTGCGAGCAGCCAGCCGCCATCCGGGTGCAGCGCAAAGCCGTTCGGCTTGGGTTTGAAAGCGCCGTCCGCCAGAACCGTGCGCTGTGGGCCGTCTGGATGGATGACCGTGATCCCGCCGCGCCAGTCGGCGATGTGAAGATCGCCGTTCGGCATGCTCAGCACGCATTCGGGGCGTCGGAGATCGGAGCCGACGAAGTCGACGCTTGCCAAGTCAATCATCTGGGTCTCTCTAGGTTGCCGGGAAGCGGAAGGTTTCCGGGACACGGAAGGCCGGTTGCGCGGCGGCGGGTGGCCGGAATAGCATATTGTACCGATAAGGGGAGGGTCTGGTTTGTTTTTGGGATGTATTGCCGATGACTTCACCGGCGCGACGGATCTTGCCAATGTGCTGTCGCGCGGCGGGATGTCATGTGTTCAGTTAAACGGCCTCCCGGCGCTGAATCCCCGCAACGCTGAGCTGGTGCGCAGTGCGGATGGAGTTGTCGTGGCTCTGAAGAGCCGGTCGATCCCGCCTGGTGAAGCGGTTGCGCAATCGCTACAGGCCCTGGAATGGCTGACCGCGCAGGGCTGCGGCAGGTTTTTCTTCAAGTATTGCTCCACGTTCGATTCGACTGACGAGGGCAATATCGGTCCGGTGGCCGAGGCGCTGCTGGCGGCGCTGGGCGAGGACTTCAGTATTGCCTGTCCGGCAGCCCCGGAAAACGGCCGGACCGTTTATCAGGGCCACCTCTTCGTCAACGGCGTGCTGCTATCAGAAACCGGCATGCGCAACCACCCGATCACGCCTATGACCGATCCGAATCTCGTCCGCGTGCTGGGGCGCCAGAGCAAGGGTGAGGTCGGGCTGATCGATTTCGCCGCGGTGTCGGAGGGAGCGGATGCTGTGCGGGACGAAATCAAGCGGCTGCGGGACGGCGGCAAGCGGCTCGCCGTTGCAGATGCGGTCCTGGAGTCGCATCTGGAGACGATCGTGAACGGCGGTGCCGGTTTGCGTCTCCTGACGGGCGGGTCGGGCCTTGCAGTCGGTTTGCCGGCCTTGCTGATGGGAGCGGCAGCCTCGGCAGCCAAACGCAAGGCCATCGCCTGGCCTGAAAGTGTCAAGTCCGCCGTCATCTCCGGCAGTTGTTCAGAGGCGACCAATGCCCAGGTCGTCGCCATGCAGGAAATCAGGCCGAGCCGAAGGCTGGATCCTGTGGCGCTGATGGAGGATGCGGAAAGGGAAGTCTCCGAGGCATCGCAGTTCGCGCTCCGGCACGCCGAAGACGGTCCCGGGCTGATCTATTCGACAGCCCGGCCGGACGAATTACAGGCGGTGCAGGCGAAGCTGGGCCAGGAACGGGCGAGCGAGCTGATCGAGAATGCCATGGGCAGCATCGCCCAGCGCCTTGCCGATGGTGGCATCACGCGCCTGGTGGTGGCCGGCGGAGAGACCTCGGGCGCTGTGGTGTCGGCGCTCGGGCTTGAAGCTCTGGCGATCGGGCCGGAAATCGATCCTGGGGTGCCCTGGACCCTGGCTCTGGGCGAGCGTCCGGTGGCCGTCGCCCTCAAGTCGGGAAACTTCGGCGGGCCTGATTTTTTCACCAAGGCGTTCAATGTCCTCGACAACGAGATGGCTGCGTCATGAGCGAATCCAAGATGAGGGAAGAGATTGCCCGGTTCGGCCAGTCGCTCTTCATGCGCGGTTACGGATGCGGCGCGTCGGGCAACATCTCCGTGAAGCTCGATGACGGCTTCCTGGTGACACCGACGAATTCCTGCATGGGGTTTCTTGATCCGGAGCGGATCTCCAAGGTTTCCTTCTCGGGCGAGCATCTGTCCGGAGATAAACCGTCCAAGGAAACCTTCTTCCACCTCGCGATGTACGAGGAGCGCCCGAATGATCGCTCGATCGTGCATCTGCACTCGACCCACTCGGTGGCGGTGTCCTGCATGGACGGTATCGATGAAGAGGATGTACTTCCGCCGATTACCGCTTACTATGTCATGCGGATCGGCAAGCTGCCGCTGGTGCCCTATTTCCGGCCGGGCGACAAGCGGCTGGCCGATGCGGTGCGGGCCTATGCCCGCGAGCACCATGCCATGCTGCTCGCCAATCACGGGCCGATCGTGTCCGCCAAGGCGCTTGACGCTGCCGTCTATTCCGCCGAGGAACTTGAAGAGACTGCCAAGCTGTTCCTGCTTCTCGGCGACCGTCCGATCCGCCCTCTCAACACGGCGCAGATCGCTGAGCTGCGCGAAGCATTCCCGACCTGAGGCCCATGTTTGTCATCACCGTCACGTTCAAGATTGCACCGGAAAATATCAAAAGCTTCAAGGCTTTGATGTATGCTCAGGCGCGCAACTCACTGGAACTGGAGCCGGACTGCCACCAGTTCGATGTCTGCGAGGATGGGGCCGATCCGGGAACGATCTTCCTCTATGAACTCTATACCGATGAAGCGGCTTTCCAGCTCCATCTTGCCAGCGAGCATTTCAAGCAGTTTGACAGGGATGTGGCGCCCATGGTGCTTGACAAGCAGGTGCGATCCTTCGTGCGAACCTATCCCGCCTGAAGGGGCTGCGGGGTGCCGCCATTGACGGCGCAGATGCGTTGAACGACTGCCTTGCGGGGAGAATCAATCAATCCGGTTTCGTAGGCAATAACCTGTAATTTACCGCTTACTTGCTGGATCAACTCACCAGCGCCGAGGAGAAAGTCCGGATTGGACGGCCTGCCGAACGCCTCGTTTCCGAGCGCGAAGGTTTCGTAAATCAGAATGCCGCCCTGGCTGAGGCTGCGAAGCAGATGGTGGAACAGCGGGCGGTGAAGGTAGTTGGTGACGACGATCCCGCCGAATGTCCGTCCTTCCAGCGGCCAGGATGAGCCGTCCTCGAGATCGGCCTGCAGCATCTCCACACCGAGCGGTCTAGCGCCCCGCGAGAGGCGAGAGATGTCCCGGTCGACTGCAGTGACCGGATGACCGGCTGCAGCAAACAGCCATGTGTGCCGGCCGCTGCCGCAGGCCACGTCCAGGACCGGCGCGCCCTCCGGCACAAGATGCATGAACCGCTGAACCCATGTGGACGGTGCCGGAATTCCACTTGGCGGCATTTCAGGACAATCCCTCAACATTGTGCCCGCAGGGACGCGCGGCAGGTGTAAGAGAGCCGCAAATGCTTGCGTTCACAACATCCCTCATTCTGCTAATCATAACGCCTGGACCAGGGGTTTTGACAACCGCCGGAATCGGCTCGAGCTATGGCTACAGTGCGGGCTTGCGCTTTCTAGTGGGTTTGTGCATCGGGACAAACCTGACGGTTCTGGCGGTCGTCACCGGCATCGCAGCGGCAATACTGGCCGTACCGGTGCTGCGGACCGTATTGCTGCTGGCATCTGCCGCCTACCTGCTCTACCTCGCCTTTCGTGTTGCCTATGCCGGAAGCAGGGTCGGCTTCATCCGTCCCGAAAATCCGCCCGGGATCATGACGGGCATCATGCTTCAACTCGTCAATCCGAAAGCCTATGCGGTTAACACCACGCTGTTTTCCGGGTTCCCGTTCTGGCCCGAGAACCTGCCGGCTGAAACCGCGATGAAGTTCCTGATCATGAACGTCGTCTGGGTGCCGGTACATCTTGGCTGGCTGTGGGCGGGTGTGTATTTGCGCAGGCTCGGCTTGCCGGAAAAGACGCAGTTCGCGATCAACATTCTCATGGCGATAGCGCTGGTGCTGGTCGTCGGGCTGGCCATACTCAGCCACCTGTGAACTTTGACTTTGCGGCATGCAGGAGATTTGCTAGAAATTTCGGCAGGGAGTGGGGTCCGTAGCAGACTGAACATGAGTCTCAGGTCCATAACAATGCTCAAAAGCGTATTCCTTGCTGCAACCCTCATCGTTACACTTGTTTTTTCCCCCGGGCCGGTGCTTGCCGCCGATGAGATCGGTGCGGCAACGAAGATTGTGCGCAACGTGACCGGCCGGCTGGCAGGCCGCTCGGCGCGTCTCGCTCGAGGGGATACTGTCTTCCAGGATCAGCGTGTGCGAGCGGGCTCAGCCAGCTTTGGCCAGTTCCAACTGAGCGACGGCTCAAGGCTTGCCATCAATGCAAACTCGGCGTTGACGCTTGATCGCGCAGTGTTTTCCGGCTCTTCCGGCAGTCTCGTGCTCAAGGCGGCAAGGGGCGCATTGCGTTTTGCGACCGGCAGACTGCCCTCCAGGGCGTATAAGATCGTGACGCCCAGTTCCACGATCGGTGTACGGGGTACAATGTTCGATGTGTACGTGGGCGCCCGGCGCCAGACCATCGTGACGCTGCTCTATGGCGAGGTACAGGCGTGTAACAGGCGCGGGCAATGCCGTACGCTCAGGCAACGCTGTGAATCGGTGCGCATCAATCCGGACGGGAGCTTCGTGCAGGCTGACCGGCCGAACCGCCGGGTGCTTGGCGGCGAGCCAGCCCGCCGCGCCATTCCCTTCCTCGTAAGTCAGCGCAGGCTGTCCCGATCCCTCACCATCCCGGGCTACGCCGCTGCCCGCTGCGCCAGTGCATCGGTCAACTTTGAGGATGTGTGGACGGGAGGTGAGGACTCTGACGACGGTGCATCTGACAATGGCCGCGATGTACAGGGCGGCGGGGGTTTTGGCTCCGATATCCGGCTTAAGCGCGATGTGGTGCGGTTGGAAAAACTGGGCAACGGCCTTTCACTCTACAGGTTCCGTTATCTCTGGAGCGATCAGACCTATATCGGCGTCATGGCGCAGGATGTTCTGAAGCTCTATCCGGAAGCAGTCTCCAGAGGCCCCGGCGGCTACTACCGCGTCGACTACCGCATGCTGGGTCTGGAAATGATGACACTCGCCGAATGGAACAAGCGGAATTCGGCGACCCGGCTGGGCTGGCGCTAATCCGCCCAGGGACCGTGGTGCTGGCCGTCCTTGTCGGTCCGGGCAAAGCCGTGGCGGCCGAAGCGGTCGCGTTGGGCCTGAACGAGCGCGGTCGGCAGCCGCTCTGTGCGGATACCATCGAACCAGGCGAGTGTCGCCATCATGACCGGCACGGGCACGCCGGCCTGGCTGGCCTCGGCAACGGCGTTGCGCCAATCCAGCAGGTAGCTTGAGAGCATGTTCGCGACCGGGGGAGCTGCTACCAGGTTGGCAACCGGCGAGGAGGCGGAGAACGCCTCGATAGCCTCCTCGAGCAGCTTCATGCGCATGATGGAACCGGCGCGCCAGACATGGGCCGCATCCGCCAGATTTGACCTCCAGCCGTTCTGGTCGCTGGCCTTCGCAATCAGATGCAGTCCTTGAGAGAGCGCGCAGATGATTGATCCGCCAAGTGCGGCCTCGGCCATTTTCGCGAGATCCCCGTTCGCGCCGGCCTCACGGTCTCCGGTGAATGTCCGAACGGCCTCCCGCCTCAGGACGGTGGCGCCGGAGACCTGGCGCGCGCCCACGGCGGCGGCGATTGCCGGCACCGGTACGCCATATTCCAGCCCCGCGGCGGCGCACCAAGCGCCGGTGCCTTTCTGACCCGCCTTGTCGTCAATCACATCGACAATTGGAGCACCGGTGTCCGGGTCAACGGTCTGAAGGATTTCGGCCGAGATCTCCAGGAGATAGCCGCCGAGCGGCCCCTCCGACAGTTTCTCAAGGAGCCGACCGATGTCCGCGTGGGCCAGGCCGCCCGGTCCCCGTAACAGAGCGAACGTTTCGGCGATGGCCTGCATGACGGCGTACTCGATACCGTTATGCACCATCTTGACGAAATGCCCCGCGCCGCCGGCCCCGAACCAGGCCACGCAAGGTCTGCCATTTGCCCGAGCAGCCAGTCTGGACAGCACGGGCTCGGCGTGTTTCCAGCCGGCTTCCGGGCCGCCGGCCATCATGGCCGGGCCGTTGCGGGCGCCCTCCGCGCCGCCGGAGACACCCAGACCGAGAAAGCCCAGGCCCTCTTCGCCATATGTGCTGTCCCGGCGGTTAGTATCCTTGTAGAGGGAGTTGCCGCCGTCGATGACCGTGTCGCCGGCGCTGAGCAGGGGTTGCAGCTCTCGCAGCTGAGCATCCACGGGTTCGCCGGCCTTGATCATCATCAGAATGAGCCGGGGCGCCTCAAGTGCGCCAACCAACTCTGCGGCGCTTTCGACAACCCTGACATTGTCAGCCCGCCAGGCCCGTGCCGATTCCCAGGCATCGGTTGCGATCAACTCAAAGCCGGCGTCGCGCATGTTGAGCGCGAGGTTGCGCCCCATGACGCCGAGGCCGATCAGCCCGATCTGCATGGCGGCGGCGGTCAGGCCTTGGGGAAGAGAACGGCAAAGCGTTCGACCAGACGCTGCCAGCTGCCCATCGAAATCAGATGACAATAGATGGGGGGCAGGGCTCCTGATTTGCGGATCGCAATGAATGCCTCGTCGGAAAGCGCGTTGAACTTCTTCTCATCCACGGTCATGAAATCGGTAATGGCGACCGAGCGGCCGTCCGGCAGATTGAAACGTCCCTGGTTCTGCGACAGAAGATCATGCTCCCGCAGGATTTCGGCAACCTTTTCCGTCGCCATGTGCTGCTGCTGAAAGGCCTTGCAAAACTCCAGGGCGTTCTTCGTGACTTCGCCCAGTTCCTTGCCTTCGAACAGGGGCGCCTTGCTGCCCTTGACGACTTGTTTGCTCGCCCGGTCGATGCAGAGGGCGAACTGATCGCCCTCGCTGCTGCGCAGGAAGATGAAGGGGTAGCGGCGCACATAGGCCGGGACATAGGTGCCCTTTAGCCAGCTGCCCTTCTTGTCGAGCATAAGGTTTTCGTCCCGGCGCAGACCGACGATCGCGATCGCGCCGGGGTTTTCGCCGGTTGTGAACACGATCGGATAGTCTCGGGCCACAGCGGGAAACTCTGCTGCGGTGATCGGAATTGCGTTCACGCTGCGGGTGAACTCATAGGATTTGACCGGCTTCAGTTCCAGGCCCGCATGGCGTTCGGAATCCAGGACTTCAGGCTGACTGTAGAAAATCGGCATGCCCGCGCCTTGCGCCCCGGCGGCGTTGTCGGGCTGGCCATTGCCATTTCCGTTGGTCTTGGCCTCGTTTGCCGCGGCCGGTTTCGGGCTGCGCTCAGCGCCTGCCTTCTTGCCGGCCCGTTTTTCGCTTCCAGCCTCTTCCGCCATAATGGCCTCCTCGTGAGTTCCGCGCTTGCGCCTGTATCTAGCCTGCGCAGAGATGTTTCGGAAGTAGTTAGTTCGATACGGTCAAGAAGAATTATCTGCCCTGCCAATTGGGCGGCCGCTTCTGGAGAAAAGCTTCAAGACCTTCCCTGAAATCCGCGCTCATGTAGCAGAGCTCCACAAGGTCGGCGTCCTCGACGTTGCAGACGCCCTGACGCAGACGCGCCATCGCCTCGCGGGTGGCCCGCAAGGTGAGCGGCGCCTGACCGGCGAGCAGTCCCGCCAGATCCCGCGCCCGGATGTTCAGCGCATCAAGGTCCGGAACAATCTCGGCAATGAGCCCGATGGACTTTGCTTCCTCAGCTTCGATCAGCCGGCTGGTGAACAGCAGTTCCTTTGTGCGCCCGGCGCCGATGAGCTGGACGACGCGGGAGAGCGAGGAGGCGGACAGACAGTTGCCGAGGGTGCGGGCAATGGGAAACCCGAACTTCAGATCGGCGGATGCGATCCGCAAGTCACAGGCAGTCGCGATGGCCGCACCGCCGCCGGTGCAGGCGCCGTGAATGGCCGCGAGAGTCGGCACCCGGCAGGTCTCCACTGCATTGAGCACGCGGTCGACCTCCGCCTCGTAGGCATGGGCATGCGCCGGCTCGGTAAAGCTGCGGAACTGGGCGATGTCGGTTCCGGCGGCAAAGGCCTTCTCGCCGGTTCCCCGTATGATCAGGGCCTTGATGCCGTCACCGTTTCCAGCTTCGGAGCAAACCCTGGCGACCTCGGCATACATCTCAAAGGTCAGTGCATTGCGGGCCCTGGGCCGGTTGAAGGCAATAATGCCGATCTCGCCTTCGGTGGAGTAGAGGATATCGTCCATCAGTCCAGCGCTCCCTGCGCGATGAAGTGCGGGTTGTCGTAGCCGCGGTGCTTCTTGCCATAGGTGAGCGGCGCCCCATCCTCCGTGACGACCGATCCGCCGGCGGCGACCAGTATCGCCTGGCCGGCTGCGGTGTCCCACTCCATGGTGCGCCCCATGCGGGGGTAGAAATCAGCCTCTCCGGCGGCCAGAAGGCAGAACTTCAGCGACGACCCGGCGGAGACGGTTTCCGTTGCGCCACGCTCCTTCAGCACCCGGTCGGTTTCCTCGTCCCGGTGCGATCGGCTGGCCACGGCCACCAGGGTGCCTTCTCGCGGCTTGCGGGCCGACATGGGGGACCAGGCCGCATCCTGCGTGGATGCGTCCGGTGCAATTGCGGCCTCTTCGGCGCCGTGGCCGACCTGACCGCGGAACATGCGCGATCTTGCCGGCGTATAGATGATGCCGGCAACTGGATCGCCGGTGGAAATCAGGCCGATATTCACAGTGAATTCGCCATTCCGGGACAGGAACTCCCGGGTGCCGTCCAGCGGGTCGACCAGGAAGAAGGTATCGCCGACTTCCGGGACCTTTCCCTCCGCCGCGGCTTCCTCGGAAATGACCGGAATATCAGGGCAGATCTCCCGCAAACCGGCCAGAATATGAGCCTCGGCCGCCGTATCCGCCTCGGTCACCGGGGTGCGGTCATCCTTCAGCCGGGCCTCGGGATTCCGGTCATAGATTTCCATGATCACCTTGCCCGCCTCATGAGCGATACGGGTGAGGCTGTCGAATGTGTCGGCTGGAAGCGGTGTCACGAACTTGATCCTACGCCTTCGGGTTGCTGTGTTCGCGGGGAGCCATCGTCCAAATCGAGACACAAAACAAGAGTTTGTTTACGCCGTATTGGCATGAATCAATTCGCTCTGTATGGCTCAGAGACAGGTTTGGACACTCTTCAAGGGACCTTTAGATACGCTCATGGCCGACCTTCAATCGCTTTCCGATATAGATCTTGCCTCTCTCCTGTGCAGCCGCGTCTGCCATGACGTGATTTCGCCGGTGGGGGCGATTGCAAACGGCCTGGAGGTTCTGGACGATGAAGATGACGCCTCCATGCGGGAGATCGCCATGGATCTGATCCGGAAATCCGCCCGGCAGGCGTCCACGAAACTGCAGTTCTGCCGCATCGCCTTTGGTGCCGCCGGTTCCGCCGGTGCGCATCTGGATCTTGGAGATGCCGGTGAGATCGCCAAGAACTTCTTCACCGACGAGAAAACCAGCATCGAGTGGAACGCGCCGCACGAGACCCGTGCCAAGAATCAGGTCAAGCTGCTGCTTAATCTTGCGATGATGGGGGCATCCTCCATCCCGCGCGGCGGCAAGATCACCGTCCATGTGTCCGGCGAGGCCATCTCGGTCCGGGCCTCCGGCGAAACCGTCAAGGTGCCGGAAAAGACACTGGCCTTCATGACCGATCCCAGCAAGACCGATGACATGGATTCCCGCCTGGTCCAGGTTTACTACGCCATGCGGCTGGCGCAGGCCGGCGGCTACAATCTGATGATTGCCCAGGACGGCACCGATATCGTGATCAAGGCCGACCCCGCAGCGCTTGCCGCCGCCTGATGGGCCTGCCTTAAGCAACGGTACGTAACAGCTGCCGCCCTCGGCCCCCGAGCCGAGGGCCTAGGGCTGAGTACTCTGAGTTCAGCGTCCCTGGGCCTCGAGCCAAGGCCACTGCTGTCCGCTTAAGCTGAAAATACCCCCTCACCGTCATTGCCGGGCTTGACCCGGCAATCCAGAGCGGCAGAGGACGAACTCAATTCATCACATGGAATCAGCCTGTTACGGCTGACCGGCCGTCAGCGGGCAAGCTGCCCTGGATCACCGGGTCAAGCCCGGTGATGACGAGTGGGGTGGATCGTCCCCGGCATCGGAAGCGTGTTCCTTCTACCGCGACGGGCCACAAGGCATTGGCCTCAATCGGCTTTTCGGAATGGAGCAAAGCTCAACCGGACAGCAGTGGGCTTGACCCGGCAATGACGATGAAGTGGGCGTTTTCAGTTTAGCCGGACAGCTGTGGGACAAGTCCGGGGACGCGGCGCGATGACCGGCGGCCTGGACCGAAAGGGGCTCAACCCCCCTTGTCCAAAGTCTGGAGGTAGGCCAGCAGGTCGGCGATGTGGTTTGGGGCCAGGAAGCGCATGGACAACATGTCGGTGCCCGGGAAGCCATTCATGATCTTGTGGACCACCTGTTCGGGCCGGTTGCGCGAGAGCCAGCCGAGCGAGGACTTGTCGCCGCGCTCTCCGCGCAGATAGGCGCGGCCGTCAAGCTGGTGGCAGTTGGAGCAGGCGCCTTCGAAGATCATCTGGCCTTCCTTGGCAGTGCCGGTCGCCTCGCCGTCCGCGGTCATTATGGCTGCCCGGTCGTACTGGCCGAGGCTGATGAACAGTGCGAGTACTTCAACCACGTTCTCCGGCAGCGCTCCGAAGTCGAAGGCATGGGGCGGGCCCTTGATCTTCAAAGCGATCCTGGCCGGGTCGGCGTCCGCCAGCGGCCGCAGACTGACCAGGGCACTGTGTGGTCCGGCGACACGGCCGCGCTCTCCGCTACTGCCGCTGTAGTCCCAGCCGTGGCAGGACACGCAGCGCCAGGTGCCGAGGCTCTCCGAACTCACGCCGGCGGGATAGGCGGGGTTGGCCTTCTCCGGTTTCGGCGTTTCGGTCATGGTGTAGAGATTGTCGTAGAGCTTGCCGCCCAGGGACAGGACGAAGACTTCGCCGATGTTTTTGTCTTCGGGCGCCTGCGCTGTGGCCGTCGAGCACCAGACCAGGAGCAGCGCGATGACCAGGCCCGACCGGCCTGAGAGCGGCCTGCGCAGCCTCATGGCGACGCCTACCGTGACACGAGCACGGAACACTTGGAGTGGCGAACCACCCTCGCCGCCGTGGACCCGAGGAGGTAGTCCTGGAGCCCCGGCCTGTGAGAGCCGATTATGATCAGGTCAGCGCCCATCTCCTCGGCGGTCGACAGGATCACGTTGTATGAGCGGCCCGTCTTGATCTGCGCGGCACAGCCGCCAGCCGCCGATGCGAGGTCTTCCACCGCTGTGCGTGCATTCAGAATTGTCTTCTCCCTGAGGTCCTGCGGCAGTTCAGCTTCGATATAGGCCGGAATGCGCTCGGCAACGTTCAGGATGGTAATCTTGCAGTCGTCTCCGCCAATGGCCTTGGCGAGATCCAGGGAAGCTTTGCCACGTTCGATATCGGCCAGATCCACCGGAACCAGAATGTTCTTGTACATCTTTCTTCTCTCCTACGGTTTGAGGCCGGAATTGCCGGCAGCGGTCCAAGCGGCGTAGCCGCCGGCCAGGGACAAGACGTCCGGATAGCCCATGTCGTGCAGTGTCTTGGCCGCCAGAGCGGAGCGTCCTCCGGTTCCGCAATAGAGGACGAGCCTGCGTTCCGGCGTGATGGCGGTCTCGTGGATCGGGCTCTCCGGATCGGCGATGAACTCCAGCAACCCCCGCGGAACGTGGATCGAGCCGGGAATGAGGCCCTCTGCCTCGCGCTCTTCGGAATCGCGGACATCGAGCAGGAGCGCGTCGGGGTCGTCCTGAAGATAGGGCAGATCGGCCACGGAGACCGTCTCGATCACCGCATTGGCCGCCGCCAGCATCTTCTTGAAACCGTACTTCAGGGGGCGAGCTGACACGGGATGAGAACCTCCTAGTCTTCAGATGTAATCCGGTTCAGGGGGATCGTTGCCGGGTACTGCCTGACCAGTTCCTTCCAGTGATCGGCATTGGGGCAGAAGGCGTCCGGTGCAACGGAGGGCTCGTTTCCTGCGAGCCAGCGCGAACAGCGACCCCGCGCCCCGCATGCACCACAGGTGCGTGCCATCAGCATGGCCCTGCCAGGTTCGGTCTCCAGGATGTTGGCGGGCAGGCCGAAATTCTCCGCCATGCCGTCCATGCAGGCCCTCGTGTCGTCCGGCATGTCGAAGGCAGCCATGAAGGCGGCCAGAGAGACGCTGTTGCCCATCAGCTCGGCGCTGCTGGCTCTCGTTGCGGCGGCACGTTCCTGGCGTCCGGCAAGCCAGTCCGTCAGTCGTTCGCGCATTTTCATCTCTTCCTCCCGTGCTTGAGGGTCAGAAAAGTCTAGGCGTTCTGATCTTTGCCGGCCTTGATCTGGGTCAATGGGGCCGTTGCGGCAGGAAACGGCTTGGTGCGGGCCGCGATAATCGCGCTTCACACCTCATCCTGATGAGGACCGCAGGTCCGTCTCGAAGGGTGTGCAGCAGGCCCCTTCTTTGCCGCACATTCTTCGAGACGGCTGCTGCGCAGTTCCTCAGTATGAAGTGCGTTCAGGCGAATCAGGTTGATCGCAATGCACGTCAGATGTCGAGAGCGGCGAGGACCGGGGCGTGGTCCGATGGCTTGGGCTCCCAGCCGCGAGCGTCCCGCAGGACCTGCATGCGGCTGCATTTGCCCTTGAGCGCTGGAGAAAGCCATATGTGGTCAAGCCGGCGGCCCTTGTCGGCCGCGGACCAGTCGCGGGCGCGGTAGCTCCACCAGGTGTAGAGCTTCTCGTCAGCCGGCACGTGCTCGCGCATGACATCGCTCCAGCCGCCGGCGTCGATCACACGTTCCAGATGCTCGACTTCAATGGGTGTGTGGCTGACCACCCGGAGCAGCTGCTTGTGCGACCAGACATCGTGCTCCATCGGCGCAATATTGAGATCGCCGACGAGAACCGATCGGTGGCCACCGGACATGTCGCCGAACCAGTCCGCCATTTCGGTCACGAATTTCAGCTTGTGATCAAACTTCTCGTTGACTGCCGGGTCAGGCTCATCGCCGCCGGCGGGAACATAGAAATTGTGGAAGCTGACGAGACCGCCCGGCCGCTCGACGACAACCTCCGCATGGCGCGCGTCGTCCTTGCCGCAGAACTTGCGGTGTCCAGCCTCGCTGAACGGATGACGCGAGACCGTTGCGACGCCGTGGTAGCCCTTCTGGCCTCGCACGTGGATATGCGGGTAACCCATTGCGACGATGTCGCTTGCCGGGAACTGGTCTTCCTGACATTTGATTTCCTGGAGACACAGCATATCCGGTTGAAATTCGCTCAGCAGGCGCTTAACCAGATCGAGCCGGAGGCGGACAGAGTTGATGTTCCAGGTGACGATCTTAAATGTCATGGGAATATCCGGGCGGGAAAGCAGGTAGTCTATTAGGCGGAAATGACCGGAAGCGGCAACATATCCTTTCGCAAGATGAACGGTCTTGGCAATGACTTCGTTGTGCTCGATGGCCGCCAGCGCAAGCTGAACGTCAGCGAAGAGGGGGCGCGGGCGATTGCCAGCCGGGAAACGGGTATCGGCTGCGATCAGCTCATCCTGCTGGACAAGTCCGTCTTCGCGGATGTGCGCATGCGCATCTGGAACAATGAGGGTGGCGAGGTTGAAAGCTGCGGCAACGCCTCGCGCTGCATCGCCGATATTCTGCTGAAGGAAAACGGGGCGGAGACGGTTTCGGTCGAGACCCTGGGCGGCCTGCTCAAATGCTGGCGTGCCGATGACGGCATGATGTCGGTCGACATGGGGGAGCCCGCGTTCCACTGGAGCGAGATTCCGCTCCGGGACGAGTTTCACGACACCAGGACCATAGAGCTGCAGGTCGGCCCCATTGATGATCCCATTCTGCATACACCGAGTGTGGTGAATGTGGGAAACCCGCACGCGATCTTCTGGGTCGATGATCCTGAGGCGTACGACCTGGCAAAGTTCGGGCCGCTGCTGGAGAACCATCCGATCTTTCCCGAGCGGGCCAATATCTCGCTCGCGAAGGTCAGCGAGGGGCGGCACATCCTTCTCAAGGTCTGGGAGCGCGGCGCGGGCCTCACGCGCGCCTGCGGCACGGCGGCCTGTGCGGTCGGCGTGGCAGCGGCGCGGAAAGGGCTGACGGGCCGGGAGGTAACCGTCACGCTGCCCGGCGGCGATCTTCACATTGCCTGGCGTGAGGAGGATGGCCACATCATCATGACCGGACCGTTCACATACGACTATGAGGGCACACTGCCGGACGGCGTGCTGGCCTGAACCGGCGCCCGCCGCAAAGTCTTTGGCAAAACCGCGCTGCGGTAATATATGAGCCCGATCATGCGCTCACGCGACGACAACTCAGGAGAGCCGGAACTCGTCACCTTCGGCTGCAGGCTCAATACGTTTGAGTCCGAGATCATGCGCGCGCGGGCCGAGGAGGCGGGCCTCAAGGACGCGGTCATCTTCAATACCTGCGCGGTGACGTCCGAGGCAGTCCGGCAGGCCCGGCAGGCCATCCGCAAGACGCGGCGCGAACGCCAGGACGCGAAGATCATCGTCACCGGCTGTGCGGCGCAGATCGAAAGCGCGGCGTTCGCCGATATGCCCGAAGTGGACCAGGTGCTCGGCAACGAGGACAAGTTCAAGGCCGGCAACTATCGCCCCGGGGCGGGCCGGGTCGAAGTCCAGGACATCATGCAGGCGAGATCGAGCAAACCTGCCCTGATCGGCGGGTTCTCCGAGCGCACCCGGGCCTTCGTTCAGGTGCAGAACGGCTGCGATCACCGCTGCACTTTCTGCATCATTCCGTTCGGGCGCGGGAACTCGCGCTCCGTGACCCCGGATCACGTGGTGACCCAGGTGCGCACGCTGGTGGAGAACGGGTACAAGGAGGTCGTGCTGACCGGCGTCGATCTGACCTCCTACGGGCCTGACCTCGGACCGGAGTTCACGCTCGGACGCCTGGTGCGCCGTGTGCTGGCCGAAGTGCCTGAGCTGAAGCGGCTGCGGCTGTCGTCCATCGATTCCATCGAAGCCGACGCCGACCTGATGCGCGCGATTGCGGAGGAGGAGCGGCTCATGCCGCACCTGCATCTGTCGCTGCAGGCCGGAGACAACATGATCCTGAAGCGGATGAAGCGCCGCCATGCCCGCGAGGACGCAATTGCGTTTTGCGCTGAAGCGCGGCGGCTGCGGCCGGACATGGTGTTCGGTGCGGACATCATTGCCGGCTTTCCGACGGAAACCGAGGCGATGTTCGAGAATTCGCTCAGGCTTGTCGAGGATTGCGGCCTTGTGCAGCTGCATGTCTTTCCCTTCTCGCCCCGTCCGGGAACGCCGGCCGCCCGCATGCCGCAGGTGGATGGTGCTGTTCGCAAGGAGAGGGCAGCGCGGCTGCGCGCCCTGGGCGATGAAAGGCATTCTGCCTGGCTTGCCCGGCAGGTTGGTACCCGGACCGAGCTCCTTATGGAGACCGAGACCCGCGGGCGCACACGACATCATGCGGGCGCAGTCGTTGCCGCTGCCCTGCCCGTCGGTGAGATCGTGACGGCAGAGATTGAAGGCGTGAGCCGCGGCATGCTCAACGGACGGCTGGCCGCATGAGCGAAGAAAAGAAGGGTGGTTTCTTCCGCCGCCTGTTCAAGCGGGTCGACAATGAAGGCCAGGACGTCTCGCCGGAGCCGGTGGCCCCCGCGGAGGCGGAGCCAGCCGAGCAGAAAGGCTTCTTCGGGAGACTCAAGGACCGGCTGACTGGAGAGGCGCAGCCTGCGCCCCAGCCAGAACCTGAGCCCGAGCCGGACCCTGACCCAGAGCCGGAGCCCGAACCTGAGCCCGAGCCGGAGCCGGAGCCCGAACCTGAGCCGGAGCCAGAACCCGAACCTGAGCCAGAGCCAGAGCCGGAACCCGAGCCGGAGCCAGAACCTGAGCCCGAGCCGGAGCCGGAGCCAGAACCTGAGCCAGAACCTGAGCCAGAACCCGAGCCAGAGCCGGAGCCGGAGCCAGAACCTGAGCCAGAACCGGAACCTGAGCCGGAGCCAGAGCCGGAGCCGGAACCAGAGACAGACACAGAACCAGACCCAGTGACAGAAC
>JBCCEL010000097.1:0-17477 GCA_039030315.1 Pseudomonadota bacterium | reverse complement strand
TCCTTGAAACGCTGCTTCTGGCGCGCATTCATGATGGAGTACCCCATCGCAAGGGTGTCCTCCTGCATCATGCGCTTGATCTCCTGCATCGGCTGGAGATGACCGTCGAGCAAACGATCACGTCCGGGTCATCCAGCACGGGTTTGCGCATATGGATCACGCGCCGAAGGGCCAGGGCTCCTGGGAACTCGGAACTCACCGTCCGATCGAGGTTGTTTTGGACGAAATGCGGTTTGGTTTTGAGAAGCTCACCGCCGCATTCGGCGACCGCTTTATCCCAGTTATGGCGCCGCCCTGGACCCGCATTGCGCCGGACGTTACGGCAAGGCTGACCGAAGCAGGTTTCAAGGGGCTCTCCATGGTGCCCACACGAAAAACCAAATATGCGGCGCCAGGCCTGCTTGAGGCGAGCACGCGCTGTGATCCGATCAAGTGGAAGGGCGGGGCGCATTTTGCCGGAACCGAGCGGGCGCTGGACGACATGGTTTCGCATCTGAACAATCGGCGGACCGGAGGCGGGGACAGTGATGAACCCACGGGTCTCCTCACGCACCATATCGATCACGACGATGAGATCTGGCGCTTTGTCGAGGACGCGTCCCAGCGCCTTAATGCCCATCCGGCAACCCGCTGGATCACCTTTGATGAACTGTTCGAGGACGCCTGAGATGGTGACGGTCCGGAAGGCTGAAAACGAGATCAGGCCCGATGTGGCCCGTTTCCTTCACGAGGAAATGAACCCGAAGATTTCCTATGAACGTTGGTTGTCCCTGATTGACGGCCGTTGGGCGTCTGAGGATGCGGGGTATGCATTCGTGGCAGAGGAGGGCGATGAGATCGTCGGCGTGCTGGCTGCGATCTATGCTGACCGGAGGATCAATGGCCGGGATGTGCGGACGTGCAATCTCTCCTCCTGGTACATCCGCAAGAGCCATCGTGGCGGCGGCTTGGGCTTCAAGATGATGAGCACCGCCCTATCCGAGCCGGGAGTGACCTTCACCACCTATTCTTCCAACCCTCCGGCCCTCAGTGTCTGCTTGAAGGCGGGCATGACCACACTCGAGACCCATCGCATGGTCTGGCATACGCGCGGCGAGCCAGCGAAGGGCGAAATCGTCGTGATGCGGGATCTGGAGGCGGCCGCTCACCTGATGGATCCGGTATCGCAGCGTGCCATCAGCGATCATGAGAACCTCAACATCCATCCTCTCGCTTTCCGGACGGAAGACGGTGATCTGTGCACGGCTGTTTTCTCGGTGAAAAGAAAGGGCGAGGATGTCGCGTTCCACGAGGCGCTATACATTTCTGACCGCGCCCTGTTTGCCAGGAACGCGCGCGCCCTGGCCGATGCTATTCTGCCCAGCGAAAAGGCGCTCATGTCCGTGGATAGCAGGCTGCTGGCTGGTCATGGCGCCGAGCCGGATGAGTTGTGGGAATTGCCGGTGAACCGCGGCTTTCAGTCAGCCGGTCTGGAAGCGCACGAGATGGACTTTCTCTATTCTGAAATCCCGCTGCTCGATCTGAAGCTCTACTGATGACTGGCGAAGCACTTGCACCCGAAGTGTTGCCCGACGGTATCCGTTCCGGGTTTCTCGATGACGTCAACGGTCTGCGGGTTCATATCCTGGAGGCGGGAGATCCGGGACAGCCGCTCGTTCTCCTGCTGCACGGCTTTCCCGAACTCGCCTATAGCTGGCGGAAGATCATGCTGCCGCTCGCCGAAGCCGGCTACCACGTGGTTGCACCGGACCAGCGCGGCTACGGTTTTACCACGGGCTGGACCGGTAGCTATCACGACGACCTTGCCCCCTTCCGCATCTTCAATCTCGTCCGCGATGCCATGGGCGTGGTATGGGGCACAGGGCACACAGATGTGGCGGCCGTGTTCGGCCATGACTTCGGGTCGCCCGTCGCGGCATGGTGCGCGCTGCTCAGGCCGGACCTCTTCAAGCGTGTCGCGATGATGAGTGCGCCGATAGGGCAGGGCGCGACCGTCGGCAAATCCCCGGGCATGGGAGGGGATATCCACGCCGACCTGGCGGCGCTGGAACGCCCTCGCAAGCACTATCAGTGGTACTATTCAACGCCGGAAGCTGACGCGGACATGCTTCATTGTCCGCAAGGGGTCCACGATTTTCTACGCGCCTACTATCACCACAAGAGTGCAGACTGGTCGGAAAACCAGCCGTTCAAACTGGGCAGCTGGACGGCAGGCGAACTGGCTAGAATGCCGACCTACTACATCATGGACCTCGGGCAGAACATGGCAGAAACGGTTGCGCCCGAAATGCCGTCGCCGGAGCACGTCGCGGCTTGCACATGGCTGCCGGACGAAGAGCTCCGGATCTATAGCGAGGCATTCGGGAGAACCGGATTCCAGGCGGCTCTCAACTGGTACCGATGCGGTACCAGCGGCCGGTACATGCCGGAGATGGAGCTGTTTGCAGGCCGGACAATTGACGTGCCCTCCTGCTTCATAGCAGGCGCGTCAGACTGGGGGGTCTATCAGAAGCCCGGAGACTTTGAGCGGATGCAGGACAGCTTTTGCACCGACATGCGGAGCTGTCATCTGATCGATGGAGCGGGGCACTGGGTGCAGCAGGAACAGCCGGTTGAAACCGCGAGGCTGCTGAATCAGTTTCTCGACGAAACCGCTTAAGCGCCTGAGATGACTCGCAAACGGACAATCGTTGAATCACATTGGCCGGTCAGGGCGCCAGGCGGCATCATTCCCACTCGATTGTACCCGGCGGCTTTGACGTGATGTCGTAGACCACGCGGTTGATCCCCTTGACTTCATTGATGATCCGCGTCGCTGCCCGGCTGAGGAACTCGTGATCGAAGTGGAAGTAGTCTGCCGTCATCCCGTCCGTTGAAGTCACGGCCCTGAGGGCGCAGACATAGTCATATGTGCGTCCATCGCCCATAACGCCCACGGTCTGAACGGGAAGCAGGACGGCAAAGGCCTGCCAGATGGCATCGTAGAGGCCGGCGTTGCGGATCTCGTCCAGGTAGATGACGTCGGCCTTGCGCAGGATCTCCAGTTTGTCTCGCGTGATCTTGCCCGGCACCCGGATCGCAAGACCGGGACCCGGGAAAGGGTGCCGCCCGACGAAGGCCTCGGGAAGTCCCAGCTCGCGGCCCAGAGCACGGACCTCATCCTTGAAGAGCTCGCGCAAGGGTTCGACAAGATCCATGTTCATGCGCTCCGGCAGTCCGCCCACATTGTGGTGGGACTTGATCGTCACCGAGGGCCCTCCGGTGAAGGAGACGCTTTCGATCACATCCGGATAAAGTGTGCCCTGGGCCAGGAACCGCGCACCGCCGATCCCCTTTGCCTCGCGCTCGAAAACATCGATAAACGTGGCGCCGATGATCTTGCGCTTCTGCTCGGGATCACTCACGCCTTCCAGCTTGCCGAGAAACTCCTCTGAGGCATCCGCATGGATGAGCGGGATGTTGTAGTGGCCGCGGAACAGGCTCACGACTTCATCGGCTTCGCCCGACCGCATCAGTCCGGTATCGACAAAGACACATTGCAGCTGATCGCCGATCGCTTCGTGGATCAGCACCGCGGCCACCGAGGAATCGACCCCGCCCGAAAGCCCGCAGATCACCTTGCCGCTGCCGACCTGCTCGCGAATTCTGGCGATAGCATCGTCCTTGAAGGACGCCATCGTCCAGTCTCCGGCACAGCCGCATATGCCGTGGACAAAATTTGCCAGCAGCCTCGCGCCGTCGGGTGTGTGCACCACCTCTGGGTGGAACATGAAGCTGTAGTAGTTCCGGGTCTCATCGCCGGCTACTGCGAACGGCGCCCCCTCAGATGAAGCGAAAACCTCAAAGCCTTCCGGCAGTTCGACGACACGGTCGCCGTGCGACATCCACACCTGATGGCTCTCGCCCGGGGTCCAGACCCCGTCAAAGAGGGCACAGGGCTTTCTGACCTCAACGAACGCCCGGCCAAACTCCCGGTGGTCCGATGGCTCCACCTTGCCGCCGAGCTGGGCGCACATGGTCTGCTGGCCGTAGCAGATGCCAAGGATGGGCAGATCCGTCTCGAACGCATCCTGCGGTGCCCGCGGGCTTTCGCCTTCAAGTACCGAGGCTGGTCCGCCGGAGAAGATGATGCCCTTGAGTCCGTCCCACTTCAAAGCCTTCGCGGCGGACTGGAAGGGTACGATTTCTGAATAAACGCCGGCCTCACGTACCCGCCGCGCAATGAGCTGGGTGACCTGGGAGCCAAAGTCGATGATGAGAATGCGGTCCGTCATGGCGAGCGGTTATAGGATTCCCGCCGGGACGGCAATGCATGCTTTGGCCTTTTCCGCAACACGTCACCCGGCCTCAGACATTGAGTCTCCAGAAAGCAAGCGGGCCGCCTCCCGCCCGCCTCTGCAGGCGGCCTGTATTCTTGCGCATGAGGAACTCCGGCCCGCGGCCCACCTTCTCGAAGCAGAACTGCTGTGGCAGCCGGGTATAGAGCGACCGTGGCGGTGCCCCGTGCGTGACGCTTTTGAGCGCCAGGCCAGTCCGGTGCTCGTGCATATATATCTGATGCAGGCCGAGTTCTTCCTTGAGGAACCAGATTGTGGCCGAGAGCGTGGCCTCGTCCCAGATCCTGGTGTGCGGCTTCACCGCATCCTCAACATAGCGGCAAACATCCAGTGCTCGGCGCCGCTTGCCGGAAAGTCGCATGCGTGCCATGGGCCGCGCGCCCCCCGGGCCGTATGCGAGCCGGCGGGCTCGCTTCAGGACGTTGGCGCTCCGCCTCAGCCAATCGGTCTGGATTTCTTCGACCAGGGCCTCGCCGGTCTCCAGATCAAGATCGAGACGCGCCCAGGACATCGTGTGCCACCGGGACCGTTGTACGGGGTGGCGGTAGTTGGCAAACGGGCATCTGAGGTCGGCGCCAATCAGCTTGTTGTAGTAGGCGTCATGCAGCCCTGAGAAGTTGAGCTGTAGGACGAGGTTGCATCCCCGCCTGGTGGTCTGGAAGTTAGACCGGCGCCAGCCGCTGAAGCTCTCCCGCCCCCATGTGCCCAGAGTGAGTCTGTAATGCTGGACGTCGCTGGACTGTACATAGAGAAAATCGTCCAGATTGAGACATCCCGAGCCGCAATCGGACAAAATTGGACGGACCGGCGGACGGCAGAGTAGCTTCGCGTGGGGACTTTTTCGCAAGCGCTGAATGCGGGGTTCGCGGGGTACCACGTATTCGAGCAGTTGCACGGCATAGCGGTCCTTGTAATAGGAAAAGAGCGTGCGGCCCGTGGGCAAACACGCGATGATTTCGCGGAGTGTATCGGTTTTCATGTGTCCGGTGCGCCGGGAAACGCAGCGCTTAGCGCGGCAAACGTCTTGCGGCATCGCAGTGCAGTTTATTTTCAGGAGAATGCGCAGCAGCACAGGCGCAGGCACCTCGCCTGCCGGATTTGTCTCAGGTCAGCTGAAGACTTTTCAGAAGGTAAGATCGCGCGCGCTATTGTGCCGTGGGGCCAGCACCAGGAAACGATATTTCACCATTGCATGCATCGGTTCGCCCTCCGGCGAAGATCTTCTATGCGGCGGCGGTCAAATAATCCACTGACCGCCGCCGCGCAAGATGTGCAGGCGGATCGCGCGTCAGTTCTTGTTCAACTGTTGCGCAATTGCCTCAAACGTACAGACGCCAGAACCTCAGATTGTTATTCTTGGCGGCCTTTTTGAACCTGCGGCTCGGTTGATCGCGAAGCAAATCGGGCGCGTCCGCGGTTTTCTCGAAGCAGAACCGGTTCGGCAGTTTCGTATAGAGCGACCGGGGAGGCCGCTCGCGCCCGATGCCCTTCAGCTTGCAGCCGGACATGTGGTCATGCAGATAGATCCTCCGCAGGCCGAGTTCCTCAACAAGAAACCAGATTGTTGCCGACAGCATGGCTTGATCCCATTGAGCAGCATGCGGTGCCACGATGTGATCGTAGTATCGGCACACGGCCGCGGCCTCCATCGACGTGTGGCCCAGCACGATCCGGACATCATGGCGCTTTCCCGGGGTCTCTTTAAGCAAGCGCAGCGCGCGCTGCCTCGCGGCGCGGCTGTTCCAGATCCAATCGGACTGAAGCTCCTCAATCAGCGCCTCTCCGCGATCCAGATCAACGTCGAGGCGAGCCCACGCCAGAGTGGGGCCGTCCATCAGCCGGACAGGATGCGCCGTGCTGTTGAACAGTGTGGTCGATTCGCTTTGGAGAATGCGCTGGAATGCGTCGTTATGAGCGTTGGAGAAGTTCAGCTGCAGCACGAGGTTCTGCCCAGGGCGCGAAGTCTGGTACCAGTATTGTTCCCAGTCTTCGTTCTTTTCCGGTCCCCAGCGGCCGAGCGTCAGCAGATACGCACGAGTATCGCTTGACCACGCCAGGTCGAGGTCGTTGCGCGTGATCACCCCGCTGCCGCATGTCGCAATGAGGTTCTTGACCAGGGGCCTGTCGAGCAGCTTTCCGAACCGTCCCGAACGGATCTGGGCAATCGGTTTTTCTTCGGCGACCGCATATTCGAGCAACTGCACCGCGTATCGGTCCTTGTGATAGGAAAAGAGCGTACGGCCCTTCGGCAAACACTCGATGATTTCGCTCACATCTTCGCTTTTCATTGTTCTGTACCGGACATTGAGCTGCAGCCCGTGCACATTGGTGTGCATGGCGCGCGCCAAGGTTCAAACGATCAAGGTGGAGGTGCCGCTATGCGGCCTGCCCGTGAGCGCCCGTCGACAAGTCTGAAAAGGAAAAGAGGATCAGCTGAACGAAACGCACCGGACCGCAGCCGGGGATATCGGCACGGGGGCGGGATATTTCCTGTTGCGATGGCACATGTGATGTCGCTCCCAAGAGCGGTTGCGTTTCGATTGGGCGGGGGAGGTAGACGCGATATGTGGCGAAAAAATGATCAGCCTTGTGGCCAGCCGATCTAACCCCGACGGCCCATAACCGCGAAGTAGAACCCGTCCGTACCCGTAGTCGCCGGCGTTAGAGTTACGGAACAGTCGTCCGATGACCAAGGTTGCGGTGCGTCAAATCCGAAAAGATCCTGCCAGACTTCACCGGCTGAAAGAATTTCGAACTTGTCTCCAGACTGTTCGAGAAACGAATAGACCTGGCCTTCATTCTCTTCGGCGAAGACCGAGCAGGTAATGTAGCAGAGATAACCGCCGGGCTTTACGAAGGTGGACGCCTCTGCGAGGACTTGGCGCTGTTCTTCCAAACGCTTCTCCAGGGCCTCCGGGCTAAGACGCCACTTCGCGTCAGGCCGCCGACGCCACACACCAGAGCCTGTGCAGGGGGCGTCGATCACGACGCGGTCCATCTTCCCATCAAGCCCGCTCAAGGGGGCAGGCCCCGGCTCCCGGACTTGCACGTTACGGCAGCCCGCCCGCTTGATCCGTTCATGGATTGCAGAAAGACGCAAGCGGTCGGAGTCGTACGCGAAAATCTGTCCCTTGTTCTCCATGCATGCGGCCAGAGCGAGCGTCTTGCCGCCAGCGCCTGCACAATAGTCCAGGACCTGTTCGCCGGGCTGGGCGAAAACCAGCCGGGCAGCGACCTGGCTGCCTTCGTCCTGAATTTCCACCCAGCCTTTCTGATAGGCTCCATCCGCCTGGATGTTGGGTGTGCGTCCGAACTCATTCGGCGCGCTGAGATTGAGCCCATCCGGTGCCAGTGCTGCCTTGTGGGGCGAGAAGCGCGACAACGCCTTTGATACCCTTTCCCGGTTGGATTTCAGCGTGTTGACCCGCAATCCAACAGGCGGCCGTTCTGCAAGGGCCTGGCCCTCGGTGACGACTTCGTCGTCGAAGTTGGCGCGCAAGAGAGGCTCCACCCATTCGGGAACATCTGCGCGGATCCAGTCAGGTGCGCTTGCCAGTTTGCGTTCCGCAAGTGCTTTGCGTTCGCTTTCATTGAGCGGCGAGGGTGCATGCCGGTCGCCCTCAAACCAGCCGTTGAGAGCCTCTGCCGATTTCTCCCAGTGCAGGTTGAGTGTGCCCAGGGTTGCTGCGCGCGGTGTTTCGTCGTCGAGGATCCACTGTGCCGATGCCTTGTGGCGCAAGGCATCGAACACGAGGTTGCCGATCGCTGCCCGATCCCCCGAACCGGCAAAGCGGTGCGTGCGGCCCCAATCCCGAAGTGCTTCCGTGGCCGGGCGATGATGTTGCTCCATGTCGGACAACACTTCAATGGCAGCGGCAATCCTGCCTCCGGGCGTCATGCGATAGAAACCTCAGGCCGGGCGCTGATAGTTAGGTGCTTCACGCGTGACCATGACGCCGTGTGTGTGGCTTTCCGCCAGTGAGGCATTGGTAATACGCACAAACTGGGTCTGGGACTTGAAGGCTTCGATGTCCGGCGCACCGGTATACCCCATCGCTGCGCGCAGGCCGCCAATCAGCTGATGAAGCACGCTGACCAGCGGACCCTTGTAGGCAACCTGGCCTTCGATGCCCTCTGGAACGAGCTTCAACGTATCTCGTACTTCCTGCTGGAAATACCGGTCGGCAGAACCCCGCGCCATCGCACCGACCGAACCCATTCCGCGATATGATTTGTACGTGCGGCCCTGATATATGAAGGTTTCTCCCGGGCTTTCATCCGTCCCGGCCAAGAGCGAGCCCACCATCGTACAGTCAGCCCCCGCCGCGATGGCTTTAGCCATGTCGCCGGAATACTTGATGCCGCCGTCGGCGATTACCGGAACACCGTGTCTTGCAGCTTCGTTCGCGCAGTCCATGATTGCTGAGAGCTGGGGTACGCCCACGCCGGCCACGATCCGCGTGGTACAGATGGAGCCTGGCCCGATACCAACTTTGATGGCATCGGCCCCGGCATCGACGAGCGCTTTTGTGGCTTCGGCCGTCGCCACATTGCCGGCGATCACTTGGGTCGAATTCGACAGCCGCTTGATTCGGGAGACCTGGGCAAGAACGTGATCTGAATGCCCATGGGCTGTGTCTACCACGACCAGATCGACATCGGCATCAATCAGAGCCTCTGCGCGGGCATAACCATCTTCGCCAGTGCCGGTCGCAGCGGCTGCGCGCAACCGCCCCTGCCCATCCTTGCTGGCATCGGGATATTCGGCTGCCTTTTCCATGTCGGTGACAGTGATCAGGCCCACGCAGTGGTTTTCGTCATCAACAACGATAAGCTTCTCAATCCGGTGCTGGTGAAGCAGGCGCTGGGCCTCCGCACGGTCGATATCCTCGCGGACCGTGACGAGCCCCTCCTTGGTCATCAGCTCCGATACAGGCTGGTTCGGATTGTTCGCAAACCGCACGTCCCGATTGGTTATGATCCCGACCAGCTTCCCGGGTCCTCCATTGCCGGGCCTTTCCACAACCGGAATGCCGGAGATCTTGTGGCGGGCCTTCAGCTCCTGGATGTCGGCAAGCGTTGCGTCCGGCGTCGTAGTCACCGGATTGATCACCATGCCGGACTCGAACTTCTTCACCTGCCGGACGTGTTCTGCCTGCTCTTCGGGCTCCATGTTGCGGTGGATGACCCCGATGCCTCCGGACTGGGCCATGGCTATGGCGAGACGAGAGTCGGTGACCGTGTCCATCGCGGCCGAGAGGATGGGAATATTCATGGTGATATCCCGTGTGACCCGGGTTGCCGTGACTACCTGGGCAGGAAGGACGGATGATGCCGCCGGCTTCATCAGCACATCGTCAAAGGTCAGATATTCGGGAAAATCAGCGGTCCCTGGCATGTTCGCCATGGTGTCAACCTCCTGGGGCTTGCGGCCTAGTCTGGCGGGTTGGGCGGGACGGGTTCAATGGCGACTCAGCGCAAGATACCGTCTCAGGTTGACGAGGGTCCTTAACACCGTCGTGAAGGAAAGGCAAAGCGGCTTTTCAGGCTTCAGCCCTTCGCGCACAACTAGTTTTCCGGAGTTCCGCGGAAGCCTTGTGCAATCACGTATTGCTCGGCGGAGTCCTGCCTGCTGGCTTCCGGCTTGATGTGGGTGACTGACCGGAAATTGCGCTTCATCTCCGCCAGAAGTTCGTGCTCCGTGCCCCCTTGCAGAACCTTGGCCAGAAAGGTTCCGCCTGGTTTCAGAACATCACAGGCGAATTCCAGTGCCACTTCGCATAGTGCGATGATCTTCAGATGATCGGTTTTGCGATGCCCCGATGCATGCGCCGCCATATCGGAAATCACCACGTCTGCAGGGCCGCCCAGCGCATCCTTCAGGCGCTCGGGAGCATCATCGTCGTAGAAGTCTGCATGCAAGAAGTTAACGCCGGCAATAGGTTCGATGTCATGCAGATCTATGGCAACGACGACACCCTCACCGCCGTCAGACTGGACGCGCTTGGCCGCAACTTCAGACCAGCCCCCGGGCGCGGCACCCAGATCGACGACCCGTGCCCCTGGCTTCAGGAACTGGAAACGATCGTCGATCTGCATCAGCTTGAACGCCGCGCGAGAGCGCAGGCCAAGCCGCTTTGCCTCCGCGACAAACGGATCGTTCAACTGGCGCTGCAACCAGCGCGTGGACGAGAGCTTTCTGCCCTTTGCTGTCTTCACCTTGACTTTCAGATCACGGGCGTGGCCGCGTCCGCTGGACTTCCTGGTGGCCATCACTGGTGGCTCTCAGAGTCATGGCGTCTGGGAGGATAGACGCCATCCTCGCGCATCAGCGTTGTCAGGATGCCTTCCCGCAGGCCCCGGTCGGCGACACGAATGCGCGGGGCGGGCCAGAGTTCCGTGATCGCTTCCAGGATGGCGCAACCGGCCAGGACCAGGTCCGCGCGTTCTCGCCCGATACACGGGCTGGCTGCGCGTTCGTCGTAGGTCATGGAAATCAGTTCACGCGTCACTTTGTGCGCCTCGTCCCGGGCAAGCCAGCAGCCATCGACCTGATTGCGATCGTAGCGGCGAAGCCCGAGATGGATGCCGGCAATGGTCGTGACGGTGCCTGACGTCCCGAGAAGGTGGTCCGGGCGAACCTGTTTGCCTGTTCGCTCCGCGATACGGCTCGCAAATGCCTTGAGACGAGGGCGGGTAAAGGCTTTCATCGCCTCGAAGGTCTCGTGCGTGACGTGAACACCCCCGTAGCCTTCAGCCACGGTGACGACTCCTGCCGGGAGCGACATCCAGTCAACGAGCTCATGCCCTGAACCGCTGTTCCTTGTCCACATGAGCTCTGTCGAGCCGCCGCCGATATCAAAGACAAGCGTATGCTGGGCGCCCGGTTCAATCAGGGCAGACGACCCTGCCAGAGCCAGCCGGGCTTCGGTTTCCCGGTCTATGATCTCCAGTTCCATGCCGGTCTCGTCGGCGACCCGCTTTATGAACTCGGCACCATTGTCCGTGATCCGGCAGGCCTCTGTCGCGATGAGGCGCGCGCGGTTCACGTTCCGCCATTTCAGCTTGGAAGCGCAGATCTTGAGAGCGTCGATCGAGCGGTCCATCGCTTCTTCGCTCAGTCGGCCGGTGCGGCTCGCACCTTCGCCAAGGCGCACGATGCGGGAGAAGGCGTCAATCACGCGGAAACCGTCATAGGAAGGGCGGGCCACGAGAAGCCGGCAGTTGTTTGTGCCAAGATCAAGTGCGCCGTAGGAGGGGACCCGTTTGCCCGGGCCGCGCCGACGGCCACGGCGCCGTCGTCGCTGCCGTCCGTCCCGTCGCTGTTGCGACGCGTGCCCGCTGTGCCTGGAGCTGGAATCCTCGTTTGAGGCATCCGAACCCCGATGCACAGGCGCTGCGCCGGCCGGCCTGTCGCTGTTCGCGTCCACGTCACCCTTACCGGTGTCCGGCGGCCCGCACCCTGCAAGACAAGGGGGCCGCACCGGACACCTCATCATCCGTTGCGTTGAGTTCAGTGTATCACTTTGTTCGCGGTCGTAAAGGAATACACAACTTCCGCCTTTTGGTGGCGGTTGCGAATTTTGGCATTAACCGGCCATTGACGCTTTCTCCCTAAGGTCCAGCTCTGGATTCTGCGGGATTGCGTCATGCTCAACGATGTCGGCAAAAGATCGAGGCGGGGCACGCTGCTGAGCAGCTACACCGCCAACCTCGGCACAGCCGTTCACCGCCATCGTTCCGATGTTGCGCTCAACGCCGCCAAGGTTCAGGCGGAAATTGCTTCCAAGTCGAAGTCCGAGTTCATCGCGAACATGAGCCATGAACTCAGGACGCCGCTGAACTCGATCATCGGGTTCTCCGACATGCTGCGCAAGAGCAAGACCCCAAAAATCGAGGAAATCCATCAGTACGCAGGTTTCATCAAGGAATCGGCGGACCATCTCCTCACCATGATCAACCGCATTCTCGAGATCTCGAAGATCCAGTCGGGAAAGCTGACCATCGAATGCGAACCGTTCACCATGGAGGAGGTGGTGCGCTCGTCGGCTTCGATTATTGCGCAGCGCGCCCATGAGGCGGGGGTGGAGCTCAAGTTCGAGAGCGCCGACACCCTGCCGGTGATTATGGGTGATGCCCTTCGTATCAAACAGGTGGTCATCAATCTGATGACCAACGCCATCAAGTTTTCCCATGAAGGCGATGTGGTCACCCTGGCTATGGCCATGGGCGACAGTGGGATGGCCGAGGTCCGGGTGATCGATACGGGCATCGGCATGAACGAAGAACAGGTTGAGATTGCGCTCTCGCCGTTTGGTCAGGTCGATAGCGGCCACGCCCGCGAGTATGAAGGAACGGGTCTAGGCCTTCCCATTTCCAAGGCGATCGTCGAGTTGCACGGGGGCTCACTTGACGTCATCAGCTCTCCAGGGCTGGGCACCACTATAACCATGTGTCTGCCGGTTGAGCAGACCGCTGCCGAGCGGCGCCGGGCCAGAAAACTGGCCAACTGAGCGCGCGCAGAAGAGAACATCGAGGCTGAGACCCCCAGATGCAAGCACCCAATCCAGAGGCCCATACGGCGTTCGAAGAGCCGCAACCTTTGCCCATTGGGCGCCTGGTTTCGGTCACGGGCGGGCAGGCCGTCGTACTGCTCGACAATCATGATGACGCCGATGACAATGCACTTGTCGTCCGGCCCGACATCGGAACCCTGCTGAAGGTTGACACCCCTTCCTCCGTGATCCTGGGCCTCGTGTCGGCGTCGTCGGCACCGATGCCGACCCACAACACCGAAGAAGCCGAACTCCGCGTCGTCGAAATGGAGTTCATCGGGGAGTTGCTCAAGGGCGAAGACGGCATGCCCTCCGGCTTCAAGCGCGGTGTTTCTCGCTATCCCGGTCTTGGCGACAACGTCCTGCCTGCCAACCAGGAAGAGCTCGCAAAGGCTTACGAATGCAATGACGCCGAAGCAATTCGCATCGGCTGCATTCAGCAGGATCGCTCAATTCCGGCGATGGTGAAACTCGACGACCTGTTGGGCAAGCACTTCGCAGTCCTGGGCACGACCGGTACCGGCAAATCCTGTTCTGTCGCTCTCTTCCTGCACCGGATTATCGAGCACTCACCGAATGCCCACATCGTGGTTCTGGACGTTCACAGGGAGTATGGCGGCTCCTTTGGCGAAACCGCGGAGATCATCACCCCGCACAACCTCACGCTGCCCTTCTGGCTGCTCAACTTTGAGGAAATCGTTGAGATCATAATTGGTGAGCAGCCAAACCGTGACACCGATATGGAGGTTTTGCGCGACCTGATCCCGGCCGCGAAGCAACGATATGCTTCCAATCAGAAAAAGGACCGCAAGAGCCGGCTTAGCAAGGGCGAGAACGAGGGCTTGCCGATTGGGGTCGACACGCCAGTCCCCTACAGGGTTTCGGATCTGACCGGCCTGCTCGATGAGTACATTGGCAAGCTGGACATGCGGAACGACCTTGCGCCCTTCAAGCGCATCAAGGCGCGAATTGAGCATCTCTCGCGCGATCCGCGTTACGCCTTCATGTTCGGTTCCCTCACGGTTCAAGACACGATGGCCGATGTCATCGGCCGGCTGTTCCGCATCCCGGTCAACGGCAAGCCGATCACGATCCTGGAACTCGGTGGATTGCCCTCCGAAGTGATCAACGTGGTGGTTTCGACGATCAGCCGCATGGCCTTTGACTTCGGCGTCTGGTCCGATGGGCGGGTGCCGATCACTCTGGTCTGCGAGGAAGCTCACCGCTACGTGCCGCTGGACCGCAGCGGTGGTTTTGAGCCAACGAAGAGGGCGATATCCCGTATCGCCAAGGAAGGCCGCAAGTACGGCGTCTCCATGGTCATCGTTTCCCAGCG
The DNA here is from genome assembly GCA_039030315.1 of Pseudomonadota bacterium. Lineage (GTDB taxonomy): Bacteria > Pseudomonadota > Alphaproteobacteria > Rhizobiales > CAJQND01 > JAAEUE01. The sequence goes on along the minus strand of JBCCEL010000097.1, from coordinate 3,249 downwards.
GCCGGCGGAACTGGATCCTACAATCCTTTCCCAGTGCAGCACGCTTTTCTCTTTGCGCCTGACTAACGAGCGGGACCAGGAAATCCTCAAGGCGGCTATTTCGGATGCTGCCGCCTCGTTGCTGGAGTTCGTCCCGAACATGGGCACCGGTGAGGCCGTCGCTACGGGTGAGGCCGTGGCGCTTCCGACCCGTATCAAGTTTGACATGCTTCCGGAACACAAGCTGCCCCATTCCAGCACGGCTTCGTTTGCCGGCGCCTGGCGCGCGGATGTCGAGGATACGGCCCTGTTGCATGAAGTCGTGAAGAGCTGGCGTTCACAGACGCGTCTGGCCTACGAAACCGTTGGCGAAGAACCATCCGGCAGGCTTGCGCGCTCGAAAGCGCCACTGGATACCGCGGAGCTGGAAGCGGCTGAGGGTATTGAGCCCAGTATGGACGGTGTTCCAGAGGGTGCTGCCGATGGTCCGATGGATCCATCGCTGCTTGCCGCGGCCCTTGGGGCGCCTGCAGAAGCGCCGCAAATCCCTGGTATGCCTCCAATGCAGCCGGCAGAACCTGTTGCAGCCCCAATGCAGGCCCCAATTCCCCAGCAACCAGTCGCCGCGCCCGCACCGGCCGTTCCCGGGGCAATGCCCGCACAGCCCGCAGTGCCGCAAATGCCTGCCGGCATGCCTCAGGCCCAACCTACACCCCAGCCTGCGGCCGTGCCGCAGATGCATCCTGCTGCCGCAACTCCAGTTCAGGCCAACCCGGCAATGGTCCCGCAGATGCCTCAGGTTCCCGGCCAGCATCCCGGCATGGTCCAGCAGCCGCAAGCTCAGCCACTGCAGCCAGCCATTCCGCAGCAGCCGGCCATGCCAGGCCAAATGCCAATGGCAGGACAGCCCCAGGTTCCAGGACAGCCGCTTCAACCCCGCGTGCCGGGGCAGGTGCAACCGGGTTAGACCTGGGAGAGTCTTGGAACAGACTTACGTCCCGATCACTTCCTGAACCATTTCCTCCAGCCGGGAGACGTCCGTGATCCGGAGCGAACGTCCCTGCTTTTCGATCAGGTGCAATTGAGAAAGGCGCTGAAGCTCCCGCGTAACCGCTTCGCGGTGGGTGCTTACCCGGCTGGCGATCTCCGCATGTGTTGGAGCCGGCGAGAGCAGAGCGTCCCCGTCCGCTCCGACATCATCTGTCGCCAACCGCAGGAGTTCCGCCTGGATGCGGTTTCTCACCGCCAGCGTACTGAACTCAAACACCCGCTCCGTCAGCTTCCGGATCTGGTTGGTGAAATGAAGGAACGCCGCCTGGGTCACGGCCGGGTCGGAGGTAATGGTCTTGCGGAACACCTCAGCGGGCATATGCGCTACGAGACACCGCTCCACCGCTTCCACGCTCGCCGACCGGGGGCTGTCGTCTATCGCCGAAAGCTCTCCCACGAAATCGCCAACATCGATGTCGCGGAACGTGACGGTCTTGCCGCCGAGGGAATAGATGATGACCCGCGCTCGGCCCTCCACCACGAACATCACGTCGTTTGACGCGTCTTGCTGGGTGATGATCTGGACTTCAGGATCAGCATGTTCCCACCGGCACTGACGCGCAAGATCCGTCAACGCGTCGTCGCCGAGACCCGCGAAGATCTTCACACATTTGAGGCTTCTGCCGTGATCCGGCGACATAGTCTTCCCCGCTCCCGCCGCAATTCATCCTTGATGCGGCGTCGGCTTCATGATTGTCAATACTTCTAAACTCTATAGGTCAGCGCATGACGGGCAGTGAGGGGACGGGGACGGGTGCCCCGACAAGCGGTAGCAGGAAGGTCTACACCGAAGGAACACACAGGGTTGTGGCGCCTGAGGAGACGCTTGCCCGGCTCCGGCCCCACTGGAAAACGTTCGGGGTAACCCGTCTTGCGAACGTTACCGGGCTCGACAGAATTGGCATCCCGGTCATCATGGCGATACGGCCGAATTCACGCTCGGTTGCTGTCTCACAAGGCAAGGGCCTCGACCTTGAAGCTGCTAAGGCGTCGGCGCTGATGGAAACGGTCGAAACCTGGCATGCGGAACGCATCAGTCTGCCGACGCTTTATGGTTGCTACGCGGATCTTTCAGTCTGTCGGGCAGTTTGCGACCCGGATCTGCTGCCGCAAGTAAGTGGGGGAAAGTTCTATCCCGGGCTCAGGCTGCTGTGGGTTGAGGCTGAGGATCTCATGCAGGGCGGTTCCGTCTGGGTTCCCTTCGAAATGGTGCACACGGACTACACGGTTCCGTCTGCCCCAGGTCAGGGATGTTTCCCCTGTACTTCCAACGGCCTCGCATCCGGAAACAACGTGCAGGAAGCCCAGTGTCACGCGATCTGCGAGGTGATCGAACGAGATGCTTGCACTCTCTTTCATCACATGTCTCAGGCCGAAAGGGATGCACGCAAGGTTGATCTGGCAACGGTGGACGACCCGGGTTGCGTCTCGATCCTGGAGCGGATCAATGCTGCAGGGCTCGAAATGACGGTCTGGAACATCAGCAGCGACACCGGCGTCGCCAGCTTCTACGGGCTCTTGATGCCACCGGATGGAGTTCTTGAGCACGTCGGAGCAGGCGCCGGGACCCATCTTTCCAGAAGCATCGCGCTATCGCGCACCCTGACTGAAGCAGTGCAGACGAGGCTAACGTACATCTCCGGCGCCCGGGATGATCTGCTGGCTGAGGAATTTCAGCTGGCTGGTCTGGAGGAAAAGATCGAAGGCGCCCGCCGGCTGACCGGACAGGCGGCAGGCATGACCACCTTTTCGGCTGTTCCTGACCAGCAGAATGCATCGATGGAGGAAGACCTTGAGCAGCTGCTACAAGGGTTGAGAGCGGTGAAAGTCCGACACGTGTTCTCTGTAGATCTGAGCAAGAACGACCTGCCGGTTTCCGTCGTTCGCATCGTAATTCCAGGGCTGGAAGCGCCTCATGACGATGACAACTTCATGCCGGGCCCCCGCGCCCTCGCGTTGTTGGGAGGCCTGTGAGTGCAACCCATCGTCTTTATCGGCCCGACGCTCGGTCTGAACGAAGCCCAGGCTGTTCTTGATGCTGACTTCCGGCCTCCGGCAGCGCAGGGCGATGTCTATCTGGCGGCGCAAGCTTGTCCGCTGAAATAGCCATCAATGATGCCGATTGCCGGCGGACAAGCTTGCGCCGCCAGATAGACATCGCCCTGCGCTGCCGGAGGCCGGAAGTCAGCATCAAGAACAGCCTGGGCTTCGTTCAGACCG
>JBCCEL010000096.1:0-17519 GCA_039030315.1 Pseudomonadota bacterium | reverse complement strand
ATGCCGGAGATAGCCCGGCTTGCCGTCGCGCTCTTTCAGCCGCATGAAAATGCCGAGGATCTTGGTAGTGCGCTGGGCCGCGAGAACGGCATAGCATTCAAGAAACCGGTTCCGCTCAAAACCGTCGTCGGCGTTCTCCCGCGACCTGAGATAACGCTCCAGCATGTTCGCTTCTGTTTCGGCGTTGACGTCCACGCGGGCATCCTGCAGCAGGGACGCAAGATCGTAGGCCGGGTGGCCCCGCACGGCGTCCTGAAAATCAATGATCCCGATCCGGTCGAGCCCCTCGCGTTCGCCCCGCCAGATCAGGTTGGGAGAATGGTAGTCGCGCAAACACCACACAGGTTTATGACAGTCGAGCAGGGGCCAGAGCCGCCGCCAGATTGAAAGAAACTCCGTCCTTGCCGCCTCCGTGCAAGGCACACCGCTGACCGCCGGCAGATACCAGTCGAGCAGCAGTTCAGCCTCAATCTCGAGCGCGGGCTGATCAAACGCCGGCACGGGGTGCGTGAAACCGGGTGCAACTTCGACCTCTGCCGGCCAGTCCCATTCGGCCATGCGGCAGAGCACATCGGTCGCCGTCTCGTACGGGACCTGCATGTCCAGCCGGCCGTCATTGACCATGTCCTGAAAGACCTTACCGCCCAGATCCTCGATGGCCAGGCAGCCGAGTTCGAGATCGGCCGCCAATATGTCCGGCGCCGAAAGACCGGCGGTACGCAGTTCCCGGTCCACCGCCACGAAGGCGGTCACGCTCTCCGCGATATGGGCAATCCGGCTATAGGGCAGGCCGTCCCGAACGACCGGTCCGTCGGCCATGGCGGGGCTGTCCATGAGGATCAGTGGATCGCCCTCCGCCGGCAAGAGGCGCTCGTAGCGCCGCGCCGAGGCATCGCCCTGAAGGAACGTTCTGCGGTGCGCGCCGAAACCGTTCGCCTCAAGAAAGGCCGAGACCGCGCGCATGCGCGAAAGGCGCGGCTGCCAGCTGCCATGCCCCCTCAAGGTGACATTGCGCGAGTGCTCGTCGGCACCGTCCTCGAATTCGAGCGCCAGCCGGTCTTCGGGCAGATATTCCAGAGCCCGTTCCGGCCATTCCGCCAGCAGAGCCGCTTGCGAAGCCAAGGCGGGAAAGCCAAGTTCCTCGACTTCGGCAGCCTCGCGAATCCGGTAAAAGTCGAAATGCGCCACCGGCACCCGGATCTGGTCGTATTGCTGGACGAGAGTGAATGTGGGGCTTGGAACCTCGATCTCTTCGGCCCCGGGGCTAAGCGCGTTGATGAAGCCCCGCGCAAAGCTGCTCTTGCCGGTCCCGACATCTCCGCTCAGCGCGATGACGTCGCCAATCCGGGCGAATAGCGCAAGTTCACGAGCGAGAGCCACGGTTGCGGCCTCTCCCTCAAGCACCAGTGTTCGGCTATGGTCACCCGTTGCAGACATGTTATGCGGCTCGTCCGGGCGTCAGCTCGCGCTCAGGCGGGCGCTTTCGGTGAAATGAGCATCGGTTTCCCTGCCGTCAGGCTTGGTCATCGGACCGACCCGCGGCAATTCCATGGTCACCGTAGTGCCCTCGCCGATTTCGGATTGAAGTTCGATGGCGCCGTCATGCAGCTCGACAAAGCTCTTTACGATGGAAAGACCAAGGCCAGCGCCCCGGTGCCCGGATCGGGCAGGCTTGGCAGAGAACCGGTCGAATGCGGACTGCTGGGTTTCCGGGTCCATACCGCGACCGGTATCGCTGACCCAGATACGGATATGTTCCCCGTCCCGCCGGCACCCGAGCCGCACCGTGTCTCCCTCGTAGCTGAAGCCGATGGCATTGGACAGCAGGTTGAAGAGCACCTGTTTCAGGCGCTGCTCATCACCGATCATCATCTCGGCAGCATCCGGGATTACGACCTCCAGGGTGACACCCTGCTTCTTGACCCTGTCACGCACCAGCCCGGCCGCATCCGTCAGCAGCTTGGTCACATCGATCTTGCCGAGCGCCAGCTCCATGGCGCCCGCATCGATGGAGGCAAGATCCAGAATGGAATCGATGATCGACAAGAGCTGGCTGGAAGAGTTCTGGATGTCGTGCAGATACTCGCTCTGGCGGTCTGTAAGTTCGCCGGCAATGCCCATGTCGAGCGCCTCGGCGAAACCGTTGATACTGGTGAGCGGTGTTCTCAGTTCATAGGAGACGTTGGACAGAAAATCGGTCTTCAGCTTGTCGGCTGCTTCCAGCGCCTCGGCCCGTTCACGCAAGGCCCGCTCCATGCGCGACGAAGCGGTCACATCCACATAGGTTATGAGAGTATTGCCGTCCGGCAGCGGCACGATGGCGGAGTTGAAGACGCGGCTGTCGGCCAGAACGATCTGGTCCTTGGAGGGCGTGCGTTCGCTTTCCAGAGAGGTTATTGCGAATTTGAGCTTGTCCCAGACCGGGTCCATCGGCAGCAGCTTGCGGCACCAATTGATCACCTGATCCACATGCGGTTCCTCGTCGAGAGCCGAGGCATTGATGTTCCAGAACCTGGCAAATGGCGGGTTGAACAGTTTCAGCCGCCCGTCAGAGCCGAACAGGGCGAGGCCCTCGTCGAGGTTGTCCAGCGTTTCCCCCTGAACGGAGGTGAGTTCGTTGTATCTGCTCTCAAGTTCGAGCCGTTCCGTTACGTTCTCGAACAGGAACGTCACGCCGCCGAACGGATGCTGCTCGGTGATGACGCGGATTGTCTGTCCGTCCGGGAGATACCACCAATCCTCTTCGGTCTCCATCTGGACATAGACGGAGAGCTGCTTGGCCTTCCAGTCGCGATAGCTCGCCTGCTCGGGCAGGCGCCGGGCCTCGCGCAGCTTGTCGAGGATTTCGCCCTGGGCCGGCTGACCCTGCAGCCAGGCGGGCTCCAGCTGCCAGAGTTCGGCATAAGCCACATTGAAGAAGCGCAGGCGCTGATCTGGGCCGAATATGGCGACCGCTGTCTTGAGATTGTCGAGGGTCCGCGAGTGGGCCTCGATATGGCGCTTGAGTTCCTTCTCGGTCTTCTCCTGTTCGGAAACATCGATGGCAAACCCGGCAAAGCCGTGTTCGACATCGACCTCCACCAGGTCGAGGGTTCGCTTCTCGCCATTGATCACCGTATTGGCGCGGAGCGCGCCTTCACCACCCTGGCGCTCGGTCTGCGGATCCTGGGGTGGAGCGATCTCCCGGCCTTCCTGAACGATTTGAGTAATACTCTCTGCCTCCACCGCCTTCATATAAGCCTGATTCGACCAGACGATCCGTCTCTGGTTGTTGCGCAACCAGATGGGGAGGGGGGCGTTGTCCAGAATGGTGGAAAGTTGCGAGACCTGGCGCTTCAGCCTGGTGACCTCGCCCGAGAGCTTGGTGTTGTCCTCGCGCTCTCCGGTGAGGGGGCGCAGCCGCAGGGTCGCCATTCCGCCCGCGGTACGGCCGTCCGCCTCGATCAGCTCGCCGCCGCGCGTGTCGACGCCGAAATTGAAGGGCTCGCCGGTCTCGCGCATCCGGCGCAGATTCTCCTGCAATTCGCTGGCGGATTGCGGCTCCAGCCAGAACGCGAAATCGGACAGGCGGTTGTGTTCCTTCGGCACGACGCAGGTGCCGCGCATGTCGCCGGAGATCTTGTCCGGCAGATCGCTCCGGCCAGACCAGATGAAGAGCAGGTGCGGTTCGGCAGTGAGAAGGAGCTCGGCATCGTTGAGACGCGATTCCAGATCAGCAATCTTGTCAGCGGCCTCCTGCACCTGGCGGCGGGATGAGTGTGAGGTGTAGAGCGCGCTGATAAAGACCAGGAGCGCAAGGCCGGAAACGACCAGCGTCAGGGTGCCGAGCGGCAGATCGCGCAATCCGGCGAAGTCAAACCCCGCAGCCTGGGCCGGCCCCGCTGTCGCAGCGAGAACGGCCAGGCCAAGCGCTGGTTCACGAATGCCTCCCCGATCTGCCCTTCTCGACCCGCCCGACATTGTCGATTGGCCATTCCCTTGGTTTTGGCTGCCGGGCCAACGGCAGCTTGAGCCGGTGCCCGCAAGCCGGCTGAATGTCTCCACTTTACGCTGATCACTGACCGGAACGGCGCGCATTCAGGCAAACGAATCACTCCGTCCCGGACCTTGAATCCCCTATACAACAAGGATTCGGCCAAGTCATAGCCCGCGCGAAAAAGTTAACGCGCCGAAGCGGCCCTAAGCTGCTGATTTCGCATCGTCGATATAGCCGAGGAACATGCCGACCGTCAGCGCGCCCAGAGAGGATGTCACGCCGGTTCCGACGTCCAGAGGAGGGTTCACCTCGACGAAGTCAAACCCGACCATGTTGAGACGGCCGGCGATGGCCTTGAGTGCGGCCTGCATCTCCTCATAGACCAGGCCGCCGGGTTCTGCGGAGATGCAGCCGGGCACCAGGGACATGTCGTAGGCATCGATATCGATTGTGACGTAGCAATTGGCACCCTCGGGGATGTGGTCGGCGATCGAGTCCGCACCATCCCTTCGGACTTGCGGCATGGTTATGATGCGGCCGCGATTGGCGCGGGCGTCATCGGCATTCTGTTTCATGTCCCGCATGCTGCGGATCCCCACCTGCGTGAGGCTCTCCACGTGGTCCAGCTGATGGATCAGGCGCATGGAGGTGGAGTTGACATAGGTCATTCCCTGGACGACTTCGGAATAGTCGAGATGCGCATCAAGCTGGATGACGTGCATCGGTTTCTGGAAGGCGCGCACCACCGGATAGGTCAGTGTGTGGTCACCGCCGAGAACGATGGGCATCGCACCCCGCTGAATGATCTTTTCCACCGAACTTGTCAGATTGCCCATCGTGACGTCGCCGCGGCTGGGCGCCACATCGACATCACCGCAATCAACCAGCCGCTTGTTCGCCAGGACATCCCGCAGGTATTCCTTGTCCTCGGCAATGTCGTAAAGCGCCCCCCCGCCGAACCTCAGCGAATGATCACGAACCGCCCGCGCACAGAACCTCGATCCGCCCACATAAGGGGAACCATCGTCATAGGGCACGCCGATCACGGCATAGTCCGCATCCAGCTTATCCAGGTCATCGCAATAGTCTGATCTCAGAAAGGTGGGTACGCCACTATAGGCCCGGTTCAGCCTGCTTTCCGGCCCGGACATGTTCGCTGTCATCTGAAACTCTCCCTCTGCAATGGATAAACGTTAGTAGCCTTGCCCTGTCCAGGCAATCGGGATAGGACATCTGTAAACTTTGCTGCATTGCGGTATCCGCCCTAATTGACTGCGGCAGAGACTGGGACGTCACGGACTTTCAAGCGGCAGGAACCACTTAATGGCACGCAACAAGATTGCCCTTATCGGGGGCGGAATGATCGGCGGCACGCTCGCCCACCTGGCTGGACTCAAAGAACTCGGCGACGTCGTCATCTTCGACATCGTCGACGGCCTGCCCCAGGGCAAGGCTCTTGATCTGGCGGAATCCTCCCCGGTCGAGGGTTTCGATTCCCGCCTTTCCGGAACGCAGAAATATGCCGGGATCGAGGGGGCCGACGTGGTGATCGTCACCGCCGGAGTGCCCCGCAAGCCCGGCATGAGCCGCGACGACCTGCTGGAAATCAACCTCAAGGTCATGAGCCAGGTCGGTGCGGGTATTGCCAAGTATGCGCCGGATGCCTTCGTCATCTGCATCACCAACCCGCTGGACGCCATGGTCTGGGCCCTGCGCGAATCCTGCGGTCTGCCCCACAATATGGTGGTCGGCATGGCCGGCGTGCTAGATTCTGCCCGCTTCCAGTACTTCCTGGCAGAAGAGTTCAACGTTTCGGTGGAAGACGTCACCGCCTTCGTCATGGGCGGCCACGGCGACACCATGGTGCCGCTGACACGCTACTCCACGGTGGCCGGCGTGCCGATCCCGGATCTGGTCGCCATGAAGTGGACCAGCCAGAAGCGGATCGATGAAATTGTGCAGCGCACCCGTGACGGCGGCGCCGAGATCGTCGGCCTCCTGAAAACCGGCTCGGCCTATTACGCGCCCGCATCTTCGGCGATCGCCATGGCAGATAGCTATCTGAAGGACAAGAAGCGGGTCCTGCCGTGCGCTGCCTACCTCAACGGCGAGTTTGGCCTGAAAGACATCTATGTCGGCGTGCCGGTCGTGATCGGCAAGGACGGTGTGGAACGCATCGTCGAGATCAAGCTCGACAAGGACGAAAAGGCCGCGTTCCAGAAATCGGCCGATTCTGTGCAGGGCCTGATCGATGCCTGCAAGAAGATTGCTCCCGATCTGGCGGGCTGAAGCACTTTCACGTGACTGCCAGCCGGCAGGCATAGAGAACGGACACATCATACTGAGCGGGGTGGATAGATGAACATCCACGAATACCAGGCCAAGGAACTCCTCCGGAGCTTTGGCGTACCCACCGGCCACGGCCATCCGGCCTTCACGGTTGATGAAGCGGTCAAGGCGGCCGAAGACCTTGGCGGCCCGGTATGGGTCGTCAAGGCGCAGATCCATGCCGGCGGCCGCGGCAAGGGCGGCGGTGTAAAGGTGGTCAAATCCATTGAGGATGTGCGGACCGAAGCCGACCGTATTCTCGGCATGAACCTGGTCACGCCCCAAACGGGTCCGGGCGGCAAGGAAGTCGGCCGCCTCTATATAGAGGCCGGCAGCGCCATTGCCCGTGAACTCTACCTCTCCTGCCTGGTAGATCGCGAAACATCACGGGTCGCCTTCATCGCCTCCACCGAAGGCGGCATGGACATCGAGCAGGTCGCACACGACACGCCGGAGAAGATTCTTACACTGACCGTTGATCCTGCGGCCGGTTACAGCGCTCACATCGGCCGCGACATCGCCTATGCGCTCAAGCTGGAAGGCGATCAGGTGAAGCAATGCGTGAAGATGATTTCCAATCTCTACACCGCTTTCACCCAGAGCGACATGAGCCTGCTGGAGATAAACCCGTTGGTTGTCACGGAAGACGGCGAACTTCTCTGCCTCGATGCCAAGGTGAACTTCGATTCCAATGCGCTCTACCGTCACAAGGATATCGAAGAACTGCGCGATGAGACCGAAGAGGACGAAAAAGAGCTGGAAGCCTCCAAGTTCGACCTTAACTACATCGCACTGGACGGGAAGATCGGCTGCATGGTGAACGGCGCGGGCCTTGCGATGGCGACCATGGACATCATCAAGCTCTACGGTTCCGAGCCGGCAAACTTCCTCGATGTCGGCGGCGGCGCCACCACGGAGAAGGTGACGGCGGCATTCAAGATCATCACCTCGGACCCGCAGGTCGAGGGCATTCTCGTCAATATCTTCGGAGGCATCATGCGCTGCGACGTGATCGCCGAGGGCGTGGTGACGGCCATCAAGGATGTCGGGCTCCAGGTGCCCCTCGTGGTTCGTCTCGAGGGAACAAATGTGGAGAAGGGCAAGGCCATCCTCAACGAAAGCGGCCTCAACGTCATCGCCGCCGACAACCTCGACGACGCGGCCCAGAAAATCGTCGCCGCCGTGAAGGAGGCCGCCTAGTTCTGCTGCAACACAGTTACACGGTTTATGTGCAACTGTGTTAGATTGTTGCCATGAAGAACATCACACTGAGCATTGATGAAAAAGTTCTCGCGAAAGTTCGGGTGCTTGCAGCACAGGAGAACACGACAGTGAATGCGATGGTTCGGGACTTTCTCGCGAAAAGAGCAGAGGACACCGCAATCATTGCCGAGCGTAAGGCGGCGGCTGCGCGAATGCTCGAGATGAGCCGCAACTCGGGCGCCATGCTGCCTGACGGCTGGCAGCTCGACCGGGAGAAAATTTATGCCGAGCGCATTTCTGGACACGAACATCCTGATCTATGCGGCGGCGGGGACAAGAAGTGATCCGGAAAGAGCGGAGATATCCAGGGCAATCATTGCAGATGGCGACTTTGGCCTTTCATTCCAGGTTTTGCAGGAGTTCTATGTCAACCTCCGGAAGCTCCCGGCGCCGCTGGCCGATGCGGAGATCGATGAATGGATATCCAACCTCTTGCTCTTTGACTGTGTCAGCGGAGATCCGCAGCTTTTCCTTGAGGCGGTCGTCGTCTCAAGAACGTATCGAATTTCGTATTGGGACGGAGCAATCGTGGCCGCGGCCAACCGGCTGGATGTCTCAACACTGTTCACCGAAGATCTCAACAATGGACAAACCTACGGCCAGGTCCGTGCAGTCAATCCCTTTGCACAGACCTGAGCCCGCAAGACTGCTGGAGGCATAATGTCCGTTCTCGTCAACAAAGACACCAAGGTTATCTGCCAGGGTATGACCGGCAATACCGGAACGTTCCACACCGAGCAGGCTGTGGCCTACGGGACCCAGATGGTGGGTGGCGTGACCCCCGGCCGGGGCGGCAGCGAGCATCTCGGACTGCCGATGTTCAACACGGTCGGCGAGGCCCGGGAGGCGACAGGCGCAAACGCTTCGGTGATCTATGTGCCGCCGCCCTTTGCCGGCGATGCGATCCTTGAAGCCATAGCGGCCGGCATCGAGCTGGCCGTCTGCATCACCGAAGGCATTCCGGTCATGGACATGGTCAAGGTGAAACGGGCGCTGAACGGCTCCAACACCAGGTTGGTCGGCCCGAACTGCCCGGGCGTGATCACGCCGGAGGAGTGCAAGATCGGCATCATGCCGGGCCACATTCACAAGAAGGGCTCGGTCGGCATTGTCTCGCGCTCCGGAACGCTGACCTACGAGGCCGTTGCGCAGACCACGGCGGCAGGCCTTGGCCAATCCACCTGCATCGGCATCGGCGGCGACCCGGTCAACGGCACGAACTTCATCGATTGTCTCGACATGTTCCTGGGCGACGACGACACGCACTCGATCGTCATGATCGGCGAGATCGGCGGCAGCGCCGAGGAGGATGCGGCCGATTTCCTCAAATCCAGCAAGGTCAAGAAACCGGTGGTCGGCTTCATCGCCGGTGTGACGGCACCCCCCGGGCGCCGCATGGGTCATGCCGGCGCGATCATCTCCGGCGGCAAGGGCGGCGCCGAGGACAAGATGGAAGCCATGCGTTCAGCAGGAATTGAAGTCGCCAATTCGCCTGCGGCTCTTGGCACGACGCTGCAAGAAGTCTTAAATAGGTAGTCGGCTTCAAGGCCGGATCCCGCCGCTTTGCGGGATGACGTGAGGAACGCGGATCAATTATAGGATGGGCCAGAGGCGGCGCCACCTGCCGGCTCCGGCGGACATGAAACCATGACCAAGTCGGCCGAGAACGACGCCTTTGCCAGGACGTCGTTCCTCTACGGCGGAAACGCCGCCTTTATCGAGCAGCTCTACGCTCAGTATCAGGACAACCCACAAGCAGTCGATCCGGAGTGGCGGGAGTTTTTCTCCGACCTCGCGGACGACCCGGACGCGGTGAAGGCGGAAGCCCGCGGTGCGTCCTGGAAACGCGGCGACTGGCCCCCGGCCGCCAATGGCGAGCTGGTCAGTGCCCTGGACGGCGACTGGGCGACGCTCGAGCAGGAAATGTCTGGCCGCGTCAGCAAGCGGGCCGCCAGCAACGGCCTGGCCCTGTCCGATGAGGAGCTGAGGCAGGCAACGCTCGATTCCGTCCGTGCACTGATGATGATCCGGGCCTACCGGATGCGCGGCCATCTTGCGGCCGATCTCGATCCGCTGAAACTCAGAAAGCAGGAGATCCAGCCGGAACTGCAGCCGGAGACCTATGGTTTCGGGCCCGACGATCTCGACCGGCCGATCTTCATCGACTATGTGCTGGGACTGGAGACCGCGACGATCCGGGAGATCGTCGTGCTGCTCAAGCGCACCTACTGCTCGACCCTTGGCGTTGAGTTCATGCACATCTCGGACCCGGCCCAGAAGGGCTGGCTGCAGCAGCGCATCGAGGGGCCCGAGAAGGGCGTGATGCTGGACGCTGACAGCAAGAAGGGCATCCTGCGCAAGCTCATCGAGAGCGTCGGTTTCGAGAACTTCCTGAACGTCAAGTATACCGGCACCAAGCGCTTCGGTCTGGACGGCGGCGAAGCCATCCTTCCCGCCCTTGAGCGTGTCATCAAGCGCGGTGGCCAGATGGGCGTGAAGGATGTCGTGATCGGCATGCCCCACCGCGGCCGCCTCAATGTGCTCGCCAACGTGATGGGCAAGCCCTACCAGGCAATCTTCAACGAATTCAAGGGCGGCTCGTTCAAGCCGGACGAAGTGGAAGGTTCAGGCGACGTCAAGTATCACCTCGGCTCTTCCTCCGACCGCGTGCTGGACGGTAACACCATCCATCTCTCGCTCACGGCGAACCCGTCGCATCTGGAGATCGTGGACCCGGTCGTGCTCGGCAAAGCGCGGGCAAAACAGGACCAGCATATCCTGAAAGCGCGCGAAGACGGCGAGCAGGAGCCCGAACGCATGTGCGTGTTGCCGCTTCTCTTGCACGGCGATGCTGCCTTTGCCGGCCAGGGCGTTGTGGCGGAATGTTTCGGCCTGTCCGGCCTCAAGGGCCACAAGTCCGGCGGCTCCATCCACGTCATTGTGAACAACCAGATCGGCTTCACCACGAGTCCCATCCATTCACGCTCCTCGCCCTATCCCTCCGATATCGCAAAGATGATCGAGGCGCCGATTTTTCACGTCAATGGCGATGACCCCGAAGCGGTTGTCTACGCCGCGAAGGTGGCCACCGAATTCCGCCAACTCTTCGGCAAGCCGGTTGTTATCGATGTCTTCTGTTACCGCCGCTTCGGCCACAACGAAGGCGACGAGCCGGCATTCACCCAGCCGATCATGTACCAGCGCATCGCCAAGCATCCGCCGGTGCTGGAGCTATATTCTGAAAAGCTGATTGCCGAGGGCGTCATGACGGCCGCCTCCGTGCAGCAGATGAAGGAAGATTTCCGCGCGCAGCTGGACGAGGACTTCGAAGCCGCCGACGCCTATAAGCCAAACAAGGCGGATTGGCTTGATGGCGCCTGGGTCGGCCTCAAGGCCGTGAAGGAAGAGGGCCGCGCGCGCCGCGGCGATACGGGCGTTGAGCTTGCGGCCCTGAAACAGCTGGGCAAATCTCTCACGGAGATCCCGGAAAGCTTCAACGCCCACAAAACCCTGAAGCGCGTTATCGCCAACAGGGCGAAAATGATGGAAGGCGAGGTGCCCGTCGACTGGGCCATGGCCGAACACCTGGCCTTCGGCACCCTTCTTGAGGAAGGCTTTCCGGTCCGCCTGTCGGGCCAGGACTGCGAGCGCGGCACCTTCTCGCACCGGCACTCGGTGCTCAATGACCAGGTCGACGAGAGCCGCTATGTGCCCCTGTCGAACCTGTCGGCAGAGCAGGCCCATTTCGAGGTCATCAACTCGATGCTCTCCGAAGAGGCGGTGCTGGCCTTCGAGTACGGCTATTCCCTCGCCGAGCCGAAGGCTCTGGTGATCTGGGAAGCGCAGTTCGGCGATTTTGCCAACGGCGCCCAGGTGGTGATCGACCAGTTCATTTCCTCAGGCGAACGCAAGTGGCTTCGCATGTCCGGTCTCGTGCAATTGCTGCCCCACGGCTTTGAGGGCCAGGGACCGGAACACTCTTCGGCCCGGCTTGAGCGCTATCTCCAGCTCTGCGCGGAAGACAACATGCAGGTGGTGAACTGCACCACGCCATCGAACTACTTCCACGTTCTGCGCCGCCAGATGCACCGCGACTTCCGCAAGCCGCTGGTGGTCATGTCTCCCAAGTCGCTGCTGCGTCACAAGCGGTGCGTCTCGCCCCTGGCGGAGTTCGACGAGGAGACGTCCTTCCACCGGGTACTCTGGGATGATGCGGAAATGCTGCCCGAACAGGAGATCAAGCTTCGCGCGGACGAGAAGATCGAGCGCGTGGTCCTGTGCACAGGCAAAGTCTATTTTGATCTCTACGAAGAGCGCGAAAAGCGCGGCATTACAGACATCTATCTGATGCGGCTGGAACAGCTCTATCCGTTCCCGTACCGGGCGCTGATGAAGGACCTGCCGCGCTTCCCGAACGCAGAAGTGGTGTGGTGTCAGGAAGAGCCGAAGAACATGGGCTCGTGGACCTTTGTGGAACCGAACATTGAATCGGTGCTCGGCCGTCTCGATATCCAGGCCAAACGACCCCGCTATATCGGCCGTCCGCCGGCGGCATCGCCTGCAACCGGCCTGATGAGCGTCCACCAGAAAGAGGTTCAGGCCTATCTGCACGAGGCTCTGTCGCTCTAGCCTTATCCCGATCACCCCGAGAGCTGCCGCAAGAAAGGCACAGAAATGACAACCGAAATCCGCGTGCCCACTCTGGGTGAATCCGTGACCGAGGCGACCATTGCACAGTGGTTCAAGAAGAAGGGTGAAGCGGTGACAGCCGATGAGCCGCTGGTCGAGCTCGAAACCGACAAGGTCACGATCGAGGTGCCGGCTCCGGCTTCCGGCATCCTTGAAGCCATTGACGTGAGCGACGGCGCGACGGTGGAAGTTGGTGCGCTCCTCGGCGCAATCGCAGAAGGCGGCGCGGCAGCCAGCGCGCCCGCACCTGCAGCGAAAGAGGAGCCGGCAGCCAAGGCGCCGGAACCCGCACCCGAGCCTGCAGTCAAGTCTGATGCGCCGGTCTCTCCGGCGCCCCGCAAGGTTGCCGCAGACGCTGGCGTCGATCCGGCCGACGTTCCAGGCACCGGCAAAGATGGCCGGGTCACCAAGGGCGATGTCCTGAACTACATTGAGAGCACACCGGCCCCGGCACCCGCGCCAGCCCCTGCTCCTGCCGCGGAGGCCCGGGCACCAGCGCAGCCGGAGGAAGAGGCCCGCGAGGAACGGGTGCGGATGACCCGCCTGCGGCAGACCATCGCGCGCCGCCTTAAGGACGCCCAGAACACCGCGGCGATGCTCACCACCTTCAACGAGGTGGATATGACCAACGTCATGGCCATGCGCTCGCAGTACAAGGATCTGTTCGAGAAGAAGCACGGTGTGAAGCTTGGCTTCATGAGCTTTTTCGTGAAGGCCTGCATCGCCGGCCTGCAGGACATACCTGCCGTCAACGCGGAGATCGACGGCACGGACATCGTCTACAAGAACTACTATCACGTCGGCGTGGCCGTGGGCACGGACAAGGGCCTGGTTGTGCCGGTTGTGCGCGATGCAGACATGCTCTCGCTCGCCGGCATCGAGCTCACCATTGCCGAACTCGGCCGCCGCGCCCGCGAGGGCGAGCTCGGCATCGAGGACATGCAGGGCGGCACCTTCACCATCTCCAATGGCGGTGTCTACGGGTCCCTCATGTCGACGCCGATCCTCAACGCGCCCCAGTCGGGCATTCTCGGCATGCACAAGATCCAGCAGCGGCCCATGGTCGTGGACGGCGAGATCAAGGTCCGGCCGATGATGTATCTGGCGCTTTCCTACGACCACCGCATTGTCGACGGCAAGGAAGCGGTGACCTTCCTGGTCCGCGTCAAGGATGCCATCGAAGACCCGCAGCGCCTGGTGCTTGATCTCTAGTCACCACCATCGTTGGCCCTGATCAGAAAGAAGAAAAATGTCCGAACAGTTTGATGTGACCGTGATCGGCTCAGGTCCGGGCGGCTATGTGTGTGCCATCCGCTGTGCGCAGCTGGGCCTGAAGACTGCCGTTGTGGAAAAGAGCCCCACCTTCGGCGGCACCTGCCTCAATATCGGCTGCATACCGTCCAAGGCCCTGCTGCATGCCAGCGAGCTGTTCGAGGAAGCCGGGCACGAGTTCGAGAAGCTCGGCATCAAGGTGGGCTCGCCCAAGCTCGATCTCAAGGCCATGATGGGCCACAAGCAGGAGACCATCGACGCCAACACCAAGGGCATCGAGTTCCTCTTCAAGAAGAACAAGATCACCGCGTTCAAGGGCACCGGTAAGATTGTCGGACCAGGGCATGTCGAGGTTCACGGCGAGGGTGAGCCGCAGTCGATCCGGACGAAGAACATCGTCATCGCCACCGGCTCGGATGTGGCGCAGCTGCCCGGCATCACGATCGATGAAAAGCAGGTGGTCTCCTCCACCGGCGCACTCGAACTCACCAAGGTGCCGGGCCACATGATTCTTGTGGGCGGCGGGGTCATCGGGCTGGAGCTCGGCTCCGTCTGGCGGCGCCTCGGCGCCAAGGTCACCGTCGTCGAGTTCCTCGACCGCATCCTGCCGGGCATGGATGCCGACATCGCCAAGAATTTCCAGCGCACCCTCAAGAAGCAGGGCATGGTGTTCAAGCTGTCTTCCAAGGTGACCGGTGTGGAGAAGAAGGGCCGCGGCCTCGTGGCCACGATTGAGCCGGCAGCAGGCGGTGATGCCCAGACGCTGGAAGCCGACGTCGTTCTCGTCGCCATCGGGCGCGTGCCCTATACCGAAGGGCTCGGCCTTGAGGAGGCCGGGGTCACGATGGGTCCGCGCGGCATCGTCGAAGTCGATGACCACTTCCAGACCGATGTCCCGGGCATCTATGCCATCGGCGATGTGATCCGTGGCCCCATGCTGGCCCACAAGGGCGAGGACGAGGGGATCGCGGTTGCGGAGATCATCGCCGGCCAGTCAGGCCATGTGAACTACGACGTCATCCCCGGCGTGGTCTACACCATGCCGGAAGTCGCCTCTGTCGGCAAAACCGAGGAAGAGCTGAAAGAGGCCGGAATCGAGTACAAGGCCGGCAAGTTCCCGTTCACCGCCAACGGCCGCGCCAAGTCCATGCGCAAGACGGACGGTTTCGTGAAGGTTCTCGCCGATGCCAAAACGGACAAGGTGCTTGGCGTTCACATCATCGCCGCCGGTGCCGGCGAGATGATCCACGAGGCTGCGGTGCTGATGGAGTTCGGCGGATCCTCAGAGGACCTCGCCCGCACCTGTCACGCCCACCCGACCCTGTCCGAGGCGGTCAAGGAAGCAGCCCTCGGGGTCGAAGGCCGCACGATCCATATGTGATCGGGAAATGGCGGCGGCTTACCAGACCGCCGTCACCTTGTAGCCGGCCTCCCGGTAGAGGTTCACCAGCCCGCTCTCGCCCGGCAGGTGCAGGGCACCGACGGCAATAAAGGCATTGCCGCGCTCCAGCAGCGGCACCGAACGGTCCCGCATCACCAGGTTGCGCTTGTCGATGAGATGGGTCTTAAACGCTGAATAGGCGTTCTCCAGCGACTGGTCCTTACCGGAGAAGTAGGAGAACATGGGCTTGATCGCGCCGATCTTGCGGGCAAGGTAGAGCTGGATCATGGTTTCCAGACTGTCCGACGCCTTGTCGGACATATGGGCCGTACCGACGAGATAGGCCACCTGGGATTCCATCGGCATGGAATCCATCGCCGCCAGCTGCTCGCGCAGGGATTCAAGCCCGATCAGATCGGCATTGATTGTCTGGGCGCGCGCACCGATCGCCTTGTCCAGGAACATCTTGCCGGCTTTCTTGCGGATCTTCTCGCATTGCGGCGATCCGATCATCGACATCACCAGCCACGGTTTGAACTTCAGCATCTTGAAGAACCCGACCTTGAAGCGGCGGGCCGCCTTGCGCAGCACCGCAAGCTGCTCCTCGCTCATGTGATCGCGCAGGCTCTCCCCGTCCTCGAACTTCCAAAGCTCAGGAATCTCTCGCATGCGCTGGCGGGCGACGGAGCTGTCGAGGACATCAAGATTCTCAAGCGCCACGATCTGCGCGCCGTTCAGAGCGTCGATCACCTCGTCCGGCACATCCAGCAGACGGTCATCGGTGAGATGCATGGTGCCGAAGAGATAGGAGACCGGGTCGTCCGGCTCCTTCTGCACCTTCCAGAGCAGGGCATTGCCGTTGAGGGTCCTGTCCGCCTGGCCCATGATCTTGGCAAAGGCTGACGGATTGTCCGTCTCCAGCCTCTTCAGCAGATTGTGGCCGGTACAGGTCCGGGCGTGGGCGCTTGCGGGGGCGAAAACCAGGCTAAGCAGGACGAGCCCGGCGAATATCTGGACGATCTGACGCAAAAACATGACACAACTCACTCAAACGGAACGCCGTTACGAATGCCCCTGGCGCAAGGGCTTGGCCGTCCGGCTCCCCCACCCGGCCACCCACAGGCTACGATCGCTTGGGCGGCCGGGTGGGGGGAGCGGGACGGCTGGCGCCAATGGACTGACGGCCATTGTCTCGCGTGAATCATGACATTTGGTAAATGCGCCCGAAACTATGCTCTGGGATGGGCCGCCCGGTAAGCATTGAGCAGGTGGGAGCGGTCGACTTCCGTATAGACCTGTGTCGTCGACAGGCTGGCGTGGCCAAGAAGTTCCTGGATGGATCTGAGATCGGCCCCATTGCCCAGAAGATGAGTTGCGAAGGAGTGCCTCAGCGCATGGGGGGTGGCGGTGTCCGGCAGATCCAGATAGCCGCGCAGCTTCTGGATCAGCAACTGCACGTTCCGGGCGTTCAGCCGTCCGCCGCGGCGGCCCCGGAAGAGCGCCGTGCCGGGCGAAAGCACGTGCGGGCAGAGATCCACATACCGGGCAGTCGCGTCGCGCGCTGCCGGCAGGACCGGCACCAGGCGCGTCTTGTTGCCCTTGCCGGTGATGCGCATGCTGTCAGTCTGCGCTCCAGGCGCCTGTTCCGCATTGAGGCCAAGCGCCTCTGAAATGCGCAATCCGCAGCCGTAAAGCAGGATCAGTACGGCCTCGTCCCTGGCCATTTCCCAGGCCGGCGCCTCCGGATGGGCCGCCTCGTGCGCCTCGCGGGTCACCCGCGTTGCGGCATGCTCCGAAAGTGGTTTTGGTACGGAATGCGGCAGCTTGGGGGTCTGGACCGCGCTGATCGCAGGGTTCGTGACGAGCCCGCGCCTTTCCAGGAAGGCAAAGAGGGAGCGGATGGCAGAGAGCTGCCGCGCCAGGGAGCGTGACGCCGTTCCCTCACGCCGGCGCGCTGCGAGAAAGGCACGGAAGTCCGGAACCCGCAAAGTTCCAAGCCCTCTCAGGGTGACCTGGCCGCCGAGATGGTCTGCGGTGAAGCGCAGGAACTGATTGCAGTCGCGCAGGTAGGCTTCCACGGTCTTGTCCGCCATGCGCCGTTCGGCGGTCAGATGGCGCAGCCAGCCCTCAAGGGCCGCGCTGACCTGCGCATCATTACACGCCAGAAGGGGTTCTGCCGGAGCCATCGGATCAGAGGATGGTCTGGCCGGTCTTTTCCCAGTCCGCAAGGAAGGCCTGTAACCCCTTGTCGGTCAGCGGGTGCGCGGCCATGGCCTGCATGAGCTGGGGCGGAATGGTCGCCACATCGGCACCGGCCAGTGCGGAGTCGCGCACATGGTTCACCGTCCTGATGGAAGCCGCCAGGATCTCCGTTTCCAGGTTCTCGTAGTTGTCGTAGATCTCGCGGATTTCCTCGATGAGATCCATTCCGTCCTGGCCGATATCGTCGAGCCGGCCAATAAAGGGCGAGATGAACGTGGCGCCGGCCTTTATTGGCCGGCTCGACGATATCGGCCAGGTCGGAATGGATCTCATCGAGGAAATCCGCGAGATCTACGACAACTACGAGAACCTGGAAACGGAGATCCTGGCGGCTTCCATCAGGACGGT
>JBCCEL010000095.1:0-17618 GCA_039030315.1 Pseudomonadota bacterium | reverse complement strand
TTGAGCAGCTATCTCATCTGCGTGACTGGGTGATTGTTTCTTGAAGCCCTCAACTGCCATTGCCAACGTATATTTGTATTGATAGTGTTCCTTAAGCTGAAATAGTTGATGATGCCGTGCAGCTGCAAATCTTGCCAACCAAGTTGTCGGAACCATGAACAATGCTAGAGCAAACGTAGTCATTGGATTAAGTTCACCAGGTCGAAAGTCGAACCATTTTACAGCTTCTTTGGAAGTATCAAAATTCAACGTTGATAATGCTAAATATAATCCTAAAGGGATTGCTGAAATTGATAGAAAGATAATTGACCAATGAAATGCACTTCTTGCTTTTTTTACCTTTGTTTCAAACTCCACCATGGTGTCATAGAAAGTCGATGCGAGAGCAGCATTTGTGGCTCCGATTAACATTTTATCCGCGTTTTTGATATTATTATCTATTTGTGATTCATGATATTCAAGTTTGGAAACGAGTTCATCTACTTTTTCTGTCCAATCTTGGAATGATTGATTTCTGTCAGAAAGTTGGTTTTGAAAATCCAAGAACGTCTTTTCGTATGCCTCAACGCTGGCCTCTAGTGTGGTGGCTGCCTGGCTGATATCATCTATTGCAGTAAGGGTCCCTGTTGCATCGGAATGCATAGAACTAATGTCCCCACCAGTATTTTGTGATTTCTTGAGAATTTCGCTAATTGCATCTCCTTCCGATGTTGCAATTATTTTCAGTTCTTTGAGTTTGTTGTGTATTTTCTGGGCATCATTGTTAAGTTTTCGAATTGATGCGGTACTTTTTCGAACTTCCGTGGCTTTCTGAGAAAACTCGGCTATGGCTGCGCTGAAAGCGGAGTACCTAGACGAGCGAACGATTGAACCAACCGCATAAAAGCTTGCTAGCGCTTCTTCAAGTGGATTTACTAAATTTTGTAAGAGTGAGGCAATATTGATATGTGTGGGGCCGCGCGCTATTGTAATTATCCAATTCCCCGGGTTTAATTCAATTATTTTTCCTTCATCTATTTTCTGGCATTGCTCAATCAGCGGGTTGATATTCGAATATAGATCTGTGACCGAGTCCCTTAATCGATTGATGTACTTAATAGGTATCGGGGAATTATTTTTTTCTTTAGAATTTTTGAGTGATACTATCAAATTGCCAACTGATATTATCCGTCTATCAAACCATGCAAGGTCAAATTCTAGACCCGGAATGTTTGATTCTTGATTTAATCTCTCTCCGGAGGGGCCTTCTGTTTCCTGGAGAAATGTCATAACACGTGGCCATTCCTTCAGAATTGTATTTGCAGTTTCACACTCCGCTGTGAAATGTTCTTGCATTGTCAGGGATCAACTCCAATTTTTGATCCCAAAAACTAACACAAAACGCGAACTAGAGCCAAACACTGAACCGGAGAGTCTTTTTCTGTTTGAACGGCGACACTCTTGGTAGGTGCGCCCATTATCGTAGCGCAACGTTGAAAGGCAGCCGTTAAGTATCGTTGTAGAATGCTCTGCGGAGTCAGAATTGCTACCTAACCGCTTCTATGGATACTGCCGGGACCGGTCTTTGTGCGGCCTCACACATCTCTGATCCAGTGTAGCCTGAACTATTGCCGTCGTGATGCCTCCAATGACATGTGTCACCCGTAACTTCCCCGCCAAATCCCGCTAGCGTCTTCAGCACGATGCTTGATTCAAGCAACGGCTGTTAATTCGCCGCGGACCATGTCACCAACCGAACACTCAAAACCGCTTGTCGGACACGCTACTTTCGAACTGGCCATGATGCAGCCAGCCGAAAGCGGGCGGCAGTGGGTGCATCTCATACCGGCTGGCACGTTCAAGGGCAGGGATGGACGCGGGCCGTACACCGTTGGCGATGCCGACCAGGTCGTTGAAGAAACCATCGCGCTGGCGGGCAAGCGGCAAATCGCCATCGACTACGAGCATCAGATCGACTTCGCGTCGAAGAACGGTCAGCCCGCGCCCGCCGCTGGTTGGATCGCCGCGCTTGAAGTTCGCCAGGACGGCATCTGGGGGCTGGTCAAGTGGACCGCCACAGAGCGGCAATACCTTGACCAGCGCGAGTACCGCTACCTCTCGCCGGTCTTCCACCACACCAGGGCAGGGGAGGTGAAGCGCCTGTTGCGCGCAGCCCTCACCAATAACCCGAACCTGGATCAGCTCGCCGCCCTGGCCACATCGGAGACACAGATGGACAATCCCCTTGCGGAGCTAATCGAATTTGCAGGTCTGCCGGAGGATGCAGACTGGCCTGCGGTCATCGCTAAGCTGACGGAGCTCAAAGCCTCCGCACACGGAGCGGTTCCCGATCCGGCTCAGTACGTGCCGATTGCTGAATTTGAGCACGCCGTCGGAGAGGTTAACCGCCTCAATCAGGGCGTCTCCGAAACCCGCGCCAAGCATCATGTCGAGGCGCAAATTCAGGGTGGGCGCATGCCGCCCTTCCTGCGCGACTGGGGCGTTAGTCTGTGTACGGTCAATATGCCCGCGTTCGACGCCTTCGTTGATCGCACCGGCGGCACTGTTCGCCAGCTGTTCGAACCAAGCGGCGCAACCGCTGCCCCACCGGACACCAAGAACCCATCGGGGCTCACGGCTCAGGAACGCGAATTCTGCGTCAACATGGTGCTGTCTGAAGCCGAGCTTCTGAAGAGCCGCCAATCACTCCAAACCCAAGAGGGCTGATGCCATGATCATCAATTCCGGCAACCTCAACTTGCTGTTTCAGGGCTATAACGCGGCCTTCAAGAAAGGGCTTGAGGGTGCGCCCAGCCACTACATGGATATCGGTATGGTCGTGCCGTCCACGACCGGCGAAGAAGTCTATGGCTGGCTCGGGCAGTTCCCGGGCATGCGTGAGTGGATCGGGGATCGGGTCATCAAGAACCTTGCCACGCATGGCTTCGCCGTTACGAGCAAGCTGTTCGAGAGCACGATCAGCGTTCCCCGGACCAAGATCGAAGACGACAGGTATGGCGTCTACACTCCCATGTCCGAGGAAATGGGCACGGCTGCCGGTGAGCATCCTGACCTGCTGATGTTCGAACTGCTGGCAGCCGGGTTCACGACGCCGTGCTTTGATGGCCAGCCCTTCTTTGATGCCGATCATCCCGTCGGGACCAATGGCGGCGATTACCCCGTCCGTTCCGTAAGCAATGTGCAGGCCGGTGCTGGCGAGCCCTGGTATCTGCTCGATACTTCCCGGTCCATTCGTCCCCTGATGTGGCAGAACCGGCTGCCCTACCGTCTGGAACGCAAGGATCAGGAGAACGACGATAACGTGTTGCACAGAGATCAGTATCTCTATGGGACGCGCGCTCGGGGGAATGCCGGGTTCGGTCTGTGGCAGCTGGCCCATGCGAGCAAGGCCGCACTGGACGATACGAACTATGCCGCAGCCCGCGCCGCCATGATGAACCTCAAGGGTGATGAGGGCAGGCCGCTGAACGTCAAGCCCGACACGCTAGTGGTGCCGCCCGCACATGAGGAAGCTGCGCTCAAGCTGCTGAACACGGAGTATAAGACCGGGGGCGAGAGCAACCCGTGGAAGGGCACGGCCAGGCTCATTGTCACGTCCTGGCTTTCCTGAGGTTGAGGCACGTGGAGTCCTGCGAGTTGGATAGAGCGCCACGCCTGCCGGGCATCCTTGGGGAGATCGCCGACGTTGCGGGTGTTGAGGCGGCGCGGGCCGTTGCAAAGGCGCGCGGTGGCTGCCGGGCATATTTCGTGGCCAAGCCCCTGCCGGACAACTGGCTTGTCGAGTTGGTTGGCATGGAGCTGGCCGAAGCCATTGGGGCCGAACTGGCACCGGCCCAGGGCGGCCTGGAACTGGAAGTGCCCTATGGTCCGGCTTCTTCGCGCGTTGACCAGTGGGGGGAGATTTACCGCAGGCTCGGGGAAGGGCAAACCCAAACCGAGATTGCCAAGGCGCACGGGATCACCCGCCGCACCGTTCAGTATCATGCCAACGGGCATAGGCCGCTTGCCCGGATGTGGCTTGGGCTGGAGTGATGGTCGCTGCGGTCGCCACCATCGGAGGCGTTCAAGTCGTCACCATCCCGCTCAGCGACTATGCGGAGTTGCTGGAAGCCCAGCGGGAGCTGGCGGAGATGCGTTCGGTCGCCGATCTTCGCAAACGGAGGTCGCGCTCTCCGCTTGACCAGGATCGGGAAGTGGTTGCGTTCCTGGCGGAGCGGTTTGGGAGAATGCCGGTCCGTTGTGTGCTTGAGCAATGTCGTTCCGTACACGGCGACAAACGCACGCCTTCAAAGTCCGCAGCGTACCGCCTTTGGCAGCGATTGAGGGGCGGATCGCAGAGCGGCCCGCTGGACAAACCGCCCGTTTGATCCCGCACAATCCCGGATAATCCCGTATTTAATTGTGATTTTTTGGTTTTATTTATTCTGTATCCAGTGGTGTAGCGCGACAGATGGTTTGACGCCCGGCCACACATGGTTAGACATTTTTTGCAGTCTGAGCCGTTTTGGCACCGGATAGGGCTTTTGCGCTGGTTCCTGGGTGCTTCGCAAGAGGGTGGCCCGGCCTCTACCGGGGGAATGAGAAACCGGGCCGTGGCACTGCCAGGCCGTTGGAACGAACGCAGCAACGCCGCCGGAGACACTACATCCGTAGACTGATCGTTCAAGCAGGGCTGTTTTGAACGCGCCTAAAGACCCTTTTTGGAGGCTCTTTATAGGCGTTTGAGACCCGTTTTAGAGTAGGGGCAAAGACGGGGAGGGGGCCGGCGAGGTTTGCTTCGAGCGGACGGCCGTTACAGCTATCGCAGGACCCTCGGGCGGATGTGGGCTGAGTAGCCCGGGGCGCATCTTGTGACCTTGATTGCGCCGGTCCTGATGGCCTCGTTGGCCAGCTCGCGATCCGCCCGGGTAACGGGCCGGGTCTTGCGGTGTCTTGAGCCTGGCGGCCGACTATTACAGATGCTCTGATCGGCCTCTGGTTCAGCAAGGCTGTAGACCAGTTCGTCCGGCTTTGCCGGGGACAGCTTCACAGGTTCGAAGCCCCCTGCCGCCATCAGGCGGCCTCCTGGATGGGGGCGGTCCTGGTTGCCCCGACAATCTGGTTGAGCCGCTGCACTTCCTGGCGCAGCGCCTGGTTCTCCGCCACGAGGGCTGCCATGGCCGTGGCGTTGTCGGCGGCCGCAGCTGCGAGCTCTGCGGAGGTTCCAGCCGTGCCGGCGCCGTAGCCGGCCGGGTCTGAGGTGGCGAGTTCGAAGTCGGCATCCGCCAGGGGCCTGTGGCCATTGAGATGATACTGCACCGAGCGGCCCGAGATGCCGAGCGCCAGGGCGATCTGCGACCTGGTCTGGCCGTCCGCATGACGATAACGGATCTCCCGCCAGATGCGGGTGCGCTCAGCTGCCGGCCCCATGGGAACGTCAAGTTCCATACCGCCGTGGCCGGTGGCAAAGTGCCTGCCGATGATGAGGGCGGCCTCCTGGCCGACGGCTTCGACCAGCCAGCCGTCGCGGGCGAACCGTTCGCCAAAGTAGGCCTTTGTGCCGCCCCTGGCTCTGGCCACCTGCAAGGCGGCCTTGAGGCCTGCCACCTCGGCGATCTCGCCCAGTATGCCCGGGAGGCTCAGCACGGCACCTCGGCGCCGCTGTGCGGCCGCATGGCGGCTTCTGCAGCAAGGCAGGCAGGGCGATGGTGAAGAGAGGGATCACGAGTGATCATGATGGGCAGGACCGTATTGTCCATTCCGGGATTTTCCTCGGGAGAATCTCTTCTCCCCCAGCGGGCAGATCTGAGGGAACAGGGCCTCACCTCAGACCTGCCACGAGCTGGTGCACGAGGGCTTCGGCGTCTTGCGAGCTGAGGGGCACGCGGACGAGGTAATCGGCCTCAGAGGCGATGATGAGGGCGGCTTGTGTGCCTTGGGGATCTGAGGCCTGCTGGCAGTCCAGCATGACCAGGCGGCCGCCCACCATGGAGCCGTGGAAGAGGGTGCGCATCTCATCGAGCGAGCGCACCGCACCAGGCGGGGTCTTACCGGACCAGTCCTCATCCAGGGCCTGGCGCATCTGGGTCATGGTGAGCGGCAGATGGGTCATGTGCCCTCCCTGCGCCCGGCAATGCACTCGGGGCACGGAATGCCGCGCCTGATCTCTGTGCGGTTGTCAAAGCACAGCCATCCGGACCGCCAACCACACCAGGCACACAGGAACTCAGCGCCGAAGGGGAAGTTCTCCATGCCTTCGCCTGCATCCGACACATGGGCCCGCCTGATGCGGGGCTTCGGCGGGCCGGCCTGTTCGCCGAACAGCTTTAGTTGGGCGGATCCGCGGCGCCCGGTCATGAGCCGCACCGCTTGCTCAACGCAGCGCGGACCAGCTCTCCGGCCGCGTTCATGGCCGTCATCCAGTCATTGCCGTCATAGGCCTTCAGATCAGCCTTTCCGGTGAAGGTTTGCGCCCAGCCGTCCAGGCCCCTAACGCTGGCTCGATCGATCTGGCCGAGACGGTCCAGGCAGTCGAACTGGGCGCGCAGGACCGCGTGCTGGGGCTTAAGCTCCTTGGGCGGCTTGTCCCCTGCGCCATAGGACTTGCCGCCCCAGTCCACGCCTGCCTCACGCCGCAGCATCGCCTTGAGGCTGTCATCTGCATTCACGAGGAAGCGGGGATGATCGATCACGGTCTGGCGTTTGATGAAGGCGAAGAGGGCCTGGTCGCGCCGGTCGCGGATAACCCCGAGGTTCCAGCCGGCGATCCACAGGGCTCGGAGTTTGCCCAAGGCCGTCTTGGCCTGGGGGCCGAGCTTCGCGGTGCCCATTCCACCGCGTGAGACGATCTTGAAGCTGGCCTGCCCCTGCGAAAGTGGTCCAGACGAATCGTTAGATTTTGGCTTGTTCAAACCTCATTGAAGAGGAGCTTGGAATGGGCCGTAAGAGACCAACGACTGAACAGATCATCGGACATTTGCGTGAGGCCGAAGTGCTTCAGGCGCAGGGCATGAAGACGGTCGAGGTGTGCCGCCGGATCGGCATCAGCGAACAGACCTACTATCGATGGCGCAAGTTGTATGGCGGGATGAAGGTTGATCAGGCCCGTCGCCTGAAGGAGCTTGAGAAGGAGAACGCCAGGCTCAGGCGGGCCGTTTCCGACCTCACCCTGGATAAGCAGATCTTGCGAGAGGCGGCGGAGGGAAACTGGTAAGCCCCTTGCGCCGGAGAAGGTTTGTTGACCACGCGATGAGCAGGTTCGGTGTGTCTGAGCGCCGAGCCTGCCGTGTGGCTGATCAACACCGTTCCACGCAACGCAAGCGTCCACAGGGAAGAGCCGATGCCGCAGTTCTGACAGAAGCGGTCATTGAGCTGGCCTCACGGTATGGCCGCTACGGTTACCGCCGCATCTGGGCCTTGCTCCGGGCGGACGGCTGGAAGACCAGCGTCGGCAGAGTGGAACGGATCTGGAAGCGTGAGGGGCTGAAAGTCCCGAAGAAGCAGCCCAAACGGGGGCGACTGTGGCTGGATGACGGCTCGTGCATCCGGCTCAGGCCGGAGCGCCCGAACCACGTCTGGTCCTATGACTTCGTCCAGGATCGCACGGAAGACGGAAAGGTCTTCCGTATGCTCACGGTGATCGACGAGTTTACCCGCCAATGCCTGGCCATTGAGGTGGAGCGCAAACTGAACTCCGATGATGTGCTGCATTGCCTGGCCAGGCTGTTCTGCCAACATGGGCCTCCTGAACACATCAGGTCGGACAACGGTTCGGAGTTCACAGCGCGTGTGCTGCGTGATTGGTTCGGCCGCATTGGCGTGAAGACCCTCTACATCGAGCCAGGATCACCCCTCTCGGCGTTGCCAAGCAACGCCTGCCGGGCAGGGCTTGGGAGAACGGTTACAACGAGAGCTTCAACGGCAAGCTTAGAGACGAGCTATTGAACGTGGAAATCTTCACAACGCTCTTGGAAGCAAAGGTGCTCATCGAAAGCTGGCGGTGCCACTACAACACGGTCAGGCCGCACTCAGCCTTGGGATACCGGCCACCAGCCCCAGAAACCATCTTGCCGCCATCATCTCATCTGCCCTACGCTACGCTCCGGCCAGACAAGATGATGGCCATGAGTGCCAAACCCTAACTTTCCGAGTGGACCACTCAGATAGAGCACGCCAGAGGGAACAATTCCAGCGCCTCGGGCGTCGCCCGCAACCGCCCCTTTTCGCGTGCAAACAACAGGAACCCCAGTTCGTCCTCCAAATGCCGCAGGATCTGGCTAAGGGCGGGCTGCGAAATGTTCAGCATCCGTGCCGCGCCGGTGACAGAACCGGCGCGCATAACAGCGGTGAAGACTTCCAACTGCCTTGCGCGCATCACCAATCCATAGGTCAGACTTATACTATAGCTTGTTTCAGATCATTGACGGAAGCTGTCAAGGCGCGCTTGTGTGACCGCGACTTGATGCCAGACACTTGGAGTCGCCCATGCCCTTCCGACCCAAATTCGTGACCTTCGACACCCATGGCACGATGATCCATTTCGACATGCCGGGCGCGGCGCGGGATCACTATGCGGAACTGCTTTCGGAAGAGGCCATGGAGGCCTTCAACCGCGATTTCACCGCGTTCCGAAGGGATGAGGTGCTGGGGCCGTGGAAGCCCTATTCGGAGCTGGTGCACAATTCGCTGGAGCGCACTTGCCGTGCCAACGGTGTCCCGTTCGACCCAGGCGTTGCGGAAGAGATATACGCCCGGGTCCCGACCTGGGGGCCACATGCGGATGTGCCGGCCGGGTTGGCCGCAGTTGCCAAGGAATTCCCGATGGTGGCGCTAACCAATTCGGACAATGCCCAGATCGTTCACAACGTCGCCAAGCTGGGCGCGCCGGTGCATCTGATCGTCACGTCTGAAGATGCGCAGGCTTACAAGCCCCAGATGAAGCCGTTCGAGGTCATGCTGGACAAGCTGAACTGTGGGCCGGAGGACATCCTGCACCTGTCGTCCTCCTTCCGATATGACCTGATGACGGCGCATGACATGGGTATCACGAACAAGGTCTGGGTGAACCGCGGACACGAACCTGCGAACCCCTACTACGGCTATATCGAAATCGCGGATATCTCTGGCCTACCTGCGGTCCTGGGGCTCTGAATGGAGTTCCGGTCGTACTGGCACGCAACGTCCAAAGCGTTTGCGGATGCTGAAACCGGCCCAGTCGATGGGCGCTTTGACGTCGCTGTTATCGGCGCAGGCTTCACCGGGTTGAACGCGGCGCGGACATTGGCGCGCAGAGGCGTCCGCGTTGCGGTGCTAGAGGCAGAGCATGTCGGCTTTGGCGGGTCGGGCCGGAACGGAGGGCATCTGAACAACGGGCTTGCGCATGGCTTCGGCGCCGCAAAGGAACATCTGGGGGCTGAACGAGCCAAAGCGCTCTATCAGGCTTACGACCGCTCGATCGACATGATCGAGACGGTGATTGCCGAAGAAGGCATAGATTGCGACTTTCGCCGGGGCGGAAAACTGAAACTGGCCTCCAAGGCCGGCCATGTGGCGGGCCTGAAGTCAGAGTACGCCGCGCTCAACGCTGACGTGGATCCTGAGACACGCTGGCTGGATAAGTCCGAGCTTGCAGGGGAGATCGGATCGGACAGCTTCCACGGCGCGCTTCTGTATGAAAAGTCGGCGATGATGCACATGGGTGCCTATGTCCATGGGCTGGCAGCTGCCGCGGTTCGGCACGGCGCCTCTTTCTGGGAGGGCGCACGGGTCACGGCACGGCGGTGCGAGGGTTCCGGGTGGCGTCTGGAAACTCCGCGTGGCGCACTGATTGCGGACCGGGTGATCGCTGCAACAGGGGCCTATTCGGCGGGTCTCGGCAACGCGTTCCGCTATATCGCCCAGCGGCTGGTGCCGGTCGGATCCTATCTGATCGCCACGCGCCCGCTGAGCGACGCGGAAGTCGCCTTGACCATGCCCGGTGACCGGACCTGTGTGACAACCCTGAACATCGGCAACTATTTCCGCCTGTCGCCGGACCGGCGTCTGATCTTCGGTGGCCGGGCCAGGTTCTCGGCCCGATCCGACCCGGCCGAGGACGCGAAATCGGGCCGTATCCTCCAGGCTGGGCTGGAGGCGATGTTCCCCCACCTGAAGGGCATTGAGGTTGACTATTGCTGGGGTGGGCTTGTTGGCATGACGGCAGACCGGTTTCCCCATGCGGGCGAGGCCGACGGCCTGATTTATGGCACGGGCTATTCCGGGCATGGAGCGCAGATGTCGACGCTGATCGGACAGGTGCTGGCCGATCTGGCGATGGGTCGCACGGATACGAACCCTCTAGCTGGAATGGACTGGCCAAAGGTCCCGCTGCATTCAGGCAAGCCCTGGTTCCTGCCCCTCGTCGGGCTCTGGTTCGGGTTGAAGGATCGGCTGTCGTGACCAAGTGTCACCTCCGCGCGCGACAACTCAGGTGACGTCCGTTTCTGGCACTTCGCTGCCACACGTTCAGTGGCGAGTCTTGAGCTGGAATCGGAAGTGCGGATCTGCATAAAGATCTCTCTGGCACTGCAAATTCGGTAAGGGGCGGTCGCGATCTACCCGAGGTGCTTTCGCTTCATCCTCTGTTGCGAACCAGCAATTCCGGTTCCCAGTTTGCCACAATTCAAAGGCCGGTGAATTCGAGCTAACGTATTGTTTTAACGTGCCGAATGTTGGAACTGGGAACTGACGACAAACTGGGAACCGGATTTCTCAGTTGTTCACAGATACCCATCCGGTTAAGTGATCCGATTTTTGGCTGAATTCTGCGGCTTTCGAGCCATGTGACCTGTTGCAGCGGTGTCAATCCATGTGTCGTCGAACAAGGCTCTAAGTGTCGTCAGGCCAATTTTGGACCAGGTGCCTGGTCCGCTCCCGGCACAGCCTGTAACCCGCAGAAACCGGCGGCGTTCGCCCGCGTGATCCCGCTTAATCCCGGATAATCCCGTCTACCGTGGGTCTCAAACCAAGTGTCGTTTTACAACTACCAAGCTGGACGGTACGGCTAGGCACCTCTGCGCTTCGGTTCAACATCACCAACTTCGTTGCGAAGTAGCGCATCGCGAGTGAAACCGTACACTGGTATGGAGCCATGCTGGGACGAACTCATGCTTTCCGTCCAACATGCAGAGCCGGAGCGTCGGTAGCGCTCCGGTGGAATTTTTGTGTCGCCAAATCGTTTTGCCTGGCCGGCTGCGCTATATCTTGACCTTCGCCGTGAACACGAATGAACGGCCAGGTTCTCTGAGAGGCCTGACGTTTCCGTACTCCTCTCCGTATGTTGCGCGTGAGGAGTAGTTTTCGTCGAAGATGTTGTTTGCCTCGACCCTCAACGTGACGTTGGGCAGCGGCGGGGGAACGAATTCGACGAAGGCATTCACGACTTCATAGGCCGGGAACGGCACACCGGGGGCCATTGCATAGGGGTCGTAGCTCTTCTGCTTCAGGGCGAATTCCGCATCGGCACCAACCGTCACGCCCGTATTGTCAAACTTGTGAACAATCTGGGCGGTGATGATCTGGCCAATCGGCGATGTGATGTACTGGCCAATATCCGTGTCCGCCGACACGCCATCAATCTTGGTGTCAACATAGCCGTATGCGATGTTGAAATACCCGCCATCCCAGTTGGCTCTGCCGCCGACTTCAAAGCCGATGGATTCGGCTTCTCTCATGACGATCGCACCGGTGGCCGGCGGGTTGTAGGTCTCGTCCCGGATCGTATCCAGGTTCGTGTAGAAGAACTTGCCGGTGAGGATGAAGTTCTGGATCGTTGCCTTCAGGCCTGCAACCACGTTGTTCGCCCTGGTAGGTTTGATGGTTCGCGGATAATCCCAGCGGAAGTTCATCAGGAAGGGCTCGGCCAGCTGAATGCCCGCCCAGACGTGGGAGAAACCCGCGTTCGCCGTGAAAATGCTGTTGATGTCCCACTCGGCTGAAATATTGCCGGATGCACCTGCATTGGTGTCGTCGTGGCCGTTGACGCCGTGGAACTGCTGGAGATCGGCCCTTCCGCCAAACGAGAGCCGCAAGACCTCCATCAGGGTCAGCCGGGTTTGGGCATAAAGTCCGACATTCTCAGCTTTCTCGACGGCTGTTTCACTGAAGGCGGGAAGCGGGAAGTAGTCGTAGTTGAGCCGGCCTTTGTCGGCATAAAAGTCGAGACCGGCAGTGACTGAACCGTTTTCCAGCGGGAAACGGTTCTCGAACTTGCCGTTCAGCGATGATGACCAGCCATAGGCCACCTCGTCTGTGTCGAAAGCGCCGAGATCGGTGAAACTGTAGGCGATACGAATGGTTGGATCCCACATTCCGGTTGGCGTTTCGTCGGTATAGGTCGCGACAATATTCTGCCTGAGCAGGTCGTAGGGCCGCTCCAGCGGAACCGGCCGTCCGCCGATGATCTGGCCGATATTGGCCCGGTATGGACGGCTCTCGTCGTCTCGCACTCTTTCAAATGATACTTCGATCCGGTCGCCGGTGGCGGCCTGATAGGCCAGTTTGGCAAGGCCACTGAGGAGGTGGGTCTTGGATCCGATGATCGTGTTGCCACCGCCGTCTTTTCTCAGACCCCCGTCGGCAAATTTCAGGTAGCCCAGCCACTCGACGCCATCGGCATGTCCATACCCGGAAACGGAGGTGCTGAAGATATCTCCGTTGGTGATGTATTCCCCGGCAACGAAGCCGCCAATGGTCTTGCCAGGCTCCAGGATGTCCTTGGGGTCGCGTGTCTCGAACTGAATGGCACCGGCCAAGGCGCCTGGACCAATGTCGGCCGGCGCCACGCCGGCGTCTACGGAAACCTGCTTCAGAAGCGCGGGGTCGATCAGGTTGGTGGTGTTATGGTGGAAGATCTTGTTGTTCTGCCGCCCGCCATCAATTGTGACTAGGAGATTCGTTTCCTCAACCCCGTTAACGTAGATTTTCTGTGATATCGAGTTTGAGCCACCTACCGATATGCGGGGCTCGTTTTGGAACACATCGCCAAGGTCCGTGGGGTTGGAGAGTTCGAGCTCTGCTTGCCCTAATGTCGTGTTGTCCGTGCCCGGAGCGCTGTATTCGTTTTCGTCGCCGCTCCCCTCGCCGACGTCCCGCGTGACCACGATGGTGCTCAGATTTGTCCCTTCTTCCGCAATTCCAGGGACAGCCGACAAACTCAAGATCGTGCCAAAGGCACATGCTGCGTAACGCATTTGAACCCGCCTCTCGAAAACTTATTCTTGTCATTTGAGGAGGACAGTCCGGGCGCGGATGATCGCTGTCAAAAATATTCAGTGCGATTGGGCAAGGCGCAAATGCGATTGGTGGACTCACAAAACCGAAGCCACTATCCGGATGCTAGCGGATCAGATCGTAGCCTGCCTGGGCGCTGCTGGGTGAAAAGCCGAATCTGCGCTTGAATGCTGTTGCAAAATTGGCGGGGCTGCCATAGCCCGCGAGAAATGCAGCTTCCGAGATCGATGCACCGTCCGCTTCCAGCGCGCGGCGCGCGCGATCCAGTTTCCAGTTTCGGATCTGCTCTGCCACGGACGTGCCGTAGGCATTGTTGAAGAGTCGGTTCAGGCTGTTGACACTCATTCCGATCTCCCGTGCCAGCGTGCCGGTGGTCACCCGCGCTTCCGGGTTACCTTCAAAGAACCGTTCAATACGCATCAGGCGATCATGGTCCTGGGGCCTCAGACGGATTGAACTTGGGCGCACGGTTGGCGCCAGCACTTGTTGGAAGGCTTCCTCAACCAGGCCCATCACCCGGCTTTCCAGATAGAGGGCCCGGACGAACGCCGGCTCTTCCGGTGCGTTCAGTATCTGCTCCGCCGTCGCAACGGCCCGGCCGCTCGGCGTCCAGGTCTTCCGGGCGAGATGGCATTGGGCAAATTCCCTTACGGGCGCGAAATCGGCTTCATATGAAAAGTAGCTTTCGTCCAGCCAGTCCGCAGACATGCAGATCACCACTTTTCGTACGTAACTGCCCTTTGGCATTTGTCTCACCAGACGATCGGGCCGCGCATGGGAAATCAGCGACGCGACTGGCTGCCAGCGGTCTGGCCCGTCGAGGCGTCTTGCGGTCGGAATCCGCTCCCCGCCAATTGTCGCCTCCAACGTGCCCTCCAGAAACATCTTGATGCACAATGTCGGTCCGACTTCGGCCTCGAAGGGAATGTCGCCAAGAGTTTCAACCTCTGAATAGTGAACAGCCAGCCCCCTGCGGATCCCCAGAGAGCCATGCCGCCCGCGCATCAAATGCTCTGACCGGGGGCTACCATGGCGGATAATGCGAAAGTCATCGCCGCTGTAATTGGCGTAGAGGTCGTTCGGCGAGAGCCAGCCCAGATTGCTCCTGTGGTGAGGAATGATGCGCCTGTTCGAAAGCAATTCTGCCTCCATTACTCTTTCAGTGGCGCCTGGTGCCTTATGGCCGGTCCGCAAAGGCTTTTGGAGCATCTGCAAACGACACGTGGCAGCCGATCATACTATGATTTAGGGGTTGTATTAATTCCGACTAAATTAGTCAAGTATTGTGAAGCTCTGCTCCCGGCAGCCTTAGGCGGCGAGGGGGCGCTGCCGCCCCTGCGAGGAGCCCGATGGCTGCCAGTCCAGCGAAGATTGAAACACCCTCGGCCAACCAGCGCATACAGCGACTTTGCAAGCACTTCAGCCACAAGGCCGAATGCGCGGGCCGGTTTCAATGACCGGCTTCCTGCCTTTACGTCCAAGGAAACACTCGAAAAATGAAAGACCATGCCATCTCCTTCTTCGGTTTGTGCCTTGCACTCCTGGTGTTCGCTCTGCCGGCTCCGGCCGAGGCACTGGAGATAACCGATCTCGCCGGCCGAAAGGTGATGCTTGAGAAGCCCGCCCAGACTGTTGTTCTTGGTGATGGGCGTGTCATCCCGGCCATCGCATTGCTTGACCGGGACGATCCGACAGCCCGCATAACGGCGCTGATCTCCAATCTCAACTGGACCGATCCGCGGTTGCTTGCCGAACTCCGGGACAAATTCTCCTCCGCTCGATCGATGCAGGTGTTTTCGGGCAGTGCGGACACGGTATCAGTCGAGAAGATCATCACGCTGGCGCCGGACGCTGCGATATTTGGCGTGCACGATCACGGTCCCGGCACCAGGAGCCACGAACTGATCGCTCAGCTTGAAGCTTCTGGAACTGCGGTCGTCTTCATCGACTTCAGGATGGATCCGCTGAAGAATACTGTCCCGTCCATCCGGGTGTTGGGGCAGCTACTGGGAAGGGAAAAGGAGGCAGAAGAGTTCATTGAGTTCTACTCCTCCAGAAAGCAGCGGGTTGAAAGACGGATTTCAAAACTCATTGCAAAGCGTCCCAGCGTCTTTCTCCAGGTTCATGCCGGCCGGCGCCAGTGCTGTTCGGGAATGGCTCACGGTATGCTCGGGCCGTTTGTGACATTCGCGGGCGGCCACAACATTTCCGCCGATGTCACGCCCGCGATGGTCGGTCTCCATACGCTTGAGTTTCTGGTCACTGCCAATCCTGACATCTGGATTGGAACGGCGTCGGGCGAGAAGTACGAGGTCGAGCAAGGCACCCCGGTCATCACGCTGGGCTCGGGCGTGGATGCCGCGTTCGGCCGCAAGACGCTTCAAATGGCCCTGAAGTCCGACGAGCTGACAGTTCTCAAGGCCTATCAACAGGGCCGGGCGCATGCGATCTGGCACAACTTCTACAATTCACCGCTCAACATCTTCGTCCTGGAGCAATTCGCGAAATGGTTTCACCCGCAACTGTTCGAGGATGTTGATCCGCATGGGACCCTTACCGAAATCGACCGGCGTTTCTTGCCACTCGACCTCAACGGCCGCTACAGCGTGAGCCTCAGGAAATGACAGCTGCGTCAAGCGGCTCGGAGCTGAGCCGGATCAGAGCACGCACGGCAAGATATCGTCTTGCGGTCTTGTTCGGGCTTGGCTTCTGCATGTGTTCGGGCTTGTTGCTCGATCTCAGCACCGGTCCAGCTCAGCTCGGTATCGGTTCCCTGCTGTCAGGCATCTTTTGGCCGGAAAGCCTTGATGCTGGCACGTATGTGATCATCTGGCAGGTCCGCCTTCCCGACAGTCTGATCGCGATCGTGATCGGCATGGCACTTGGACTTGCCGGCGCCGAGACCCAGACCATTTTGAACAATCCGTTGGCCAGTCCGTACACTTTAGGCATCTCAGCTGCGGCGACACTTGGCGCAGCGACCGCGATTGTCGGCCAGCCAGTCCTTGCCGGAATACCGGCAGCGGCAGCATTGCCGGCGTTCGCATTCCTTTTCGCACTCGCCGCAGCCGCCCTCGTGCTCGGGCTGGCTTCGGCGCAAGGCGGTGGCACAAGCACTGTCATACTCTACGGCATCGCTTTGGTCTTCCTGTGCAACGCCCTGACAGGCGCTCTGCAGTATCTCGCAACTTCCGAAGCCGTGCAGCAGATCGTGTTCTGGACAATTGGAAACCTGACAAAGGCCGGCTGGGCAGAACTGGCGATCGTTACTGCGGTTGTCGTCCTGATGGTGCCATTCTCGTTTCACGATGTCTGGAAACTGACGGCCTTGCGAGGTGGCGTGGTGCAGGCGCGAAGTGCCGGGCTCGACGTCTCCCGCATTCGTCTTCTCGTGATGCTGCGCGTCTGCCTTCTGGCCGCGGTCTCGGTCTGCTTTGTCGGAGCGATCGGCTTCATTGGGCTGGTCGGGCCGCATATCGCACGTCTTTTGTTGGGCGAAGATCACCGCTACTTGATACCGGGCGCCTGCCTGACTGGCGCTGCGTTGCTCTCGTTCGCCTCCTTCCTTTCAAAGGCAGTGTTGCCCGGCGCCATTGTTCCGGTGGGTATCGTCACTGCGATTATTGGCGTTCCGGTGTTTCTGATCCTTATCGCTTCCAGGTCGGAGCGGACGTCATGGTCCTGACCAGCTTCAACGACATCTCGGTCACCATCGGCAATCACCGGATCTTGAGCGCCATTGACCTGCCGAGGCTTGAGCCGGGTCAACTTCTCGGTCTCATAGGACCGAATGCTGCAGGGAAATCCACTTTGCTGAAGGCACTGAATCTGGAAGTGCGGTCATCCGGCTGCCTTGAGGTGGATGATCGGTCTCTTCGCAACATGAATGCGCTGGATCGCAGATCGGCAATCGCCTACATGCCGCAGACGATCCCGCAAGGATCTGCACTCACACCGTATGAGCTTGTCAGAAGCTTCGCTAAGGCCACCGGCCTTGATCTCAGGCTGGAAGAACTGGACTGCAAGATCGCCTTGTTGTTCGACAATCTTGGTCTGGTCAACGAAGCGCACAAACCCATGCAGACGCTATCCGGAGGTAAACGGCAACTGGTTGGTCTTTGTCTCGCAATGATCCATGACCCCAAGGTCCTGCTACTTGACGAGCCGACAAGCGGGCTTGATCTGCATTGGCAGCTCGCCGCAATAAGTGTTGTTCGTGCGTATCTACAGGCAGGCAACCGCGCTTGCATTATTGCGCTGCACGACATCAATCTCGCACTGCGTTTCTGTGATCTGATTGCGGTTCTCAAGGACGGCCAGCAGGTCGCGGCGGGCATACCTGAAGATGTGATCCAGCCCGGACTGATAGA
>JBCCEL010000094.1:0-17721 GCA_039030315.1 Pseudomonadota bacterium | reverse complement strand
TCGGCAAGGAGCCCTCCATCGACAAGAACCGGTATGCGCGCGAGAATGGCTGGGCGGCCTCCGGGCTCTTCGATCTCTACGCCGCGACCGGCGACGCCAGATATCGCGAGGCGGCACGCCAGGCGCTGGAGTGGGTCGTCGCCAACCGGACCCTGGAGGGAGGCGGTTTCCGTCACGGAACTGGTGACAAGGGCGGCCCCTATCTTTCCGACACGCTGGCCATGGGGAAGGCCATGCTGTCGCTCTACATGGCAACCGGCGAAACGGCATGGCTGACGCGGGCGGCCGAAGCTGCGGACTTCATCGAGGCCAGGTTCAAGTATCCGGCCGCCGGCTTTGCCACCACGCACAAGCCGCGCGTGGCCGCCGCCGCCTTTCTCCGCCCGCATCTCAACATCGAGGAAAACATCCATCTGGCCCGCTTTGCCAATCTGCTGTCACGCACCCATGGTGCACAGCGTTTCAGGCAGATCGCAGTCCACGCCATGCAATACCTCACCAGCGAAAGTGTGGTCAGCCGCCGGCGGTTCATGCTCGGCACCGTTCTGGCCGACGCGGAACTTGCGATCGAGCCGGCCCATGTCACCATTATCGGTGCATCCGGAGATCCAGCCGCAGCAGCACTGCACAAGGCCGCACTGAAACTCCCGCTCGGCTACAAGCGGGTCGATCGCTGGGACCCCGTCAAAGGTCCGCTCCTCAATCCGGATGTGAAGTATCCGGAAATGGATCAGGCGGCCGCCTTTGCCTGTGCCAACCAGCTCTGCTCACTTCCGGTGTTCGAGCCGAAAGCGCTGACCGAGACGGTCGAACGGATGATGAACCGGCGCAAGCCCAGCCGCTAGATCGAGCATTCAACCAAATGCCGCCGGGGCTTTGACGAACAGAATTCCTTCGTTACTGTTCGCCGGATTGAACCCTTGGCAGACATGACCACACCAATCGTTTCCGAACATCAGCTCATCACCGACCTGCAACACCTGGGCGTGCGCCCGGCAGGTGTCCTCATGGTGCATTCATCGCTCTCCAGCATTGGGCAGACCGAGGGTGCAGCAGCGGTCATCCGCGCCTTGCTCGGCGCCCTCGGTGAAGACGGAACACTGGTCATGCCCGCATTTCGCGAAAGCGTTTCGCAACCCGGCCTCGGACAGGAGGTCACAGAGGACATTCGCAACGAAGCACTCCGGGTCTCACCGCCCTTCGATATCGACCACACGCCGACGACCAGTGGGCTCATCCCGGAGACATTCCGCACCTGGCCGGGCGTAACACGAAGCACGCATCCCACGACTTCGGTCATCGCCATTGGCCCACAGGCAGAGCAAATTGTGACCCCGCATCCGCTCGCCTGGGCCATGGGGCCGGGTTCCCCATTTGGGCGCATGTATGAGCTCGACGCGCAACAACTCATGATCGGTGTCGGGTTCAACCGGCTGACAATGCTGCACTACGCGGAGACGGAACTGCCAGATGGACGGAGAAAGACGAGGTTTGTGCCGGTCGACAACGATGTGCTTGCCTTCCCGGACACCGGCGATGATTTGAACACGCATTTCCCCGTAATCGGCGACCTGGCCATCGCGCGCGGCATTCCAGCTAGCGGCAAGATCGGCAATGCGCCTTCACTGCTGATCGGTTCCAGGGACGTCGTGCATTTCGCCAGCGACTATCTCGCCGGGGCCTTGTGAGGGACCTCAGAGCGTTACCACATCCTTCGTCATCCGATCCGGCTCCAGCGCGCGCAGATTCGCTTTCCGCCGCGCGATATCCTCCCGTCCGAACGGGCCCTCAACGCCGGGTTTTGAAATCTGGAACTGAAAGATCATCAGGCGGTCGTGGATAAATGCGCTTTCAGATGCAGCCAGATACAGCTCCCACATGCGGCAGAAGCGTTCATCGTAGAGTTCAGCCGCCTTGTCCCAGTTCTCATAGAACCGGTCGAGCCACATGCGGCAGGTCTTCGCGTAGTGCATGGGCAGGATCTCCAGATCCTGCACCACCAGCCCGGCCCGCTCGATGGCAGGATAAACCTGCGCGACGGACGGCACGTAGCCGCCGGGGAATATGTACTTGTCGTTGAACGGCCCCTGGCTCAGCACCGGGCTCGGCCGTCCGATGGCGTGGAAGACGGCGATGCCATCGTCGGTCAGAAGCTCGGCCGTCTTCTGGAAGGCGATGTCGTAGTTGCCCCGGCCCACATGCTCCAGCATGCCGATGGAGATGACCCGGTCAAACGTGCCCTCCACATCGCGGTAGTTCTGCAGCCGAAACTCCGCACGGTCCTCAAGCCCGCGGGCCACTGTCCGCCGCTTCGCGATATCAACCTGTTCCGAACTCAAGGTCACCGCCGTCACGTGTGCGCCGGTCATTTCCGCGATATAGAGCGCCAGTCCGCCCCATCCGCAGCCCATCTCCAGCACCCGGTGGCCTTCTTCGGCCTGAAGCTTCGCCGTCACATGCCGCTTCTTGTTGAGCTGCGCCTCTTCGATCGTCTCGTCCCAGGTCTCAAAATAGGCACAGGTGTATTGCCAGTCCTCATCCAGGAAGAGCTCATAGAGCCGGGCATCGAGATCGTAGTGATGGCCAACCTGCCGGCGCTCAGATCCGGCCCGCCAGAAATTCTGCAGCCGCTCGATGCCGAAATAGACCCCGACCATCAGCTTGCTGAAGAGCGGCATGTGGCGGCGGAAGCCATTCCGCTTGATCAGCGCGATGTAGTCGCTGAGGGTGCCCTCCTCGACGCGGATGCGTCCGTCCATGTACATCTCGCCCACGCGCAAGGCCGGATTGAGATAGAACGCCCTCACCGCCCCCCAGTCACAGAACCTCAACGTAACGGGCACGCCCTTGCCGTCGCCATAGGTCACCGTCTCGCCCGAAGCATAGACGACCGTCAGGGCCCCCTGTTTAACCGTGCGGGCAAAAAATCGCTTGATGGGCGCGTCCAGCATGAGCATCACACAAAAATTGAATTCGCATCTTGCGGCGGGCATGTTTGTCAGATCAGTTATACCGTGTCGATTGCTTCGCAACAGGACTTCGCAACGGACAGGACCGGCCCAGTTTCGTGAGACACGTTGAAACCATCATTGTCGGCGGCGGCCCGGCCGGCAGCACTGCCGCCCGCAGACTGCAGCAACATGGGCGGGACGTCCTGATCCTCGACAAGGCGGATTTCCCCAGGGAGAAGCTGTGCGGCGGATGGATCACCACCCAGGCGCTCAACGATCTTGAGCTCACGCCCGAGACCTATCCTCTCGGGATCCTCAAGCTCGATCTTCGTTCTCACATCCGGGGCGTTCCCTTCGCGCTGAAGGGCGGCCCCACCAACGGCGACAACTATTCGATCCGCCGGGTCGAGTTCGACAATTGGTTGCTCAAGCGATCAGGGGCGGAGGTGATCCGCCACGACGTCAAAGCAATCAGCACCGATGCAGGCCGCTATGTGCTGGATGACGCTTATAGCTGCGATCACCTCATCGGTGCCGGCGGCACGTTATGTCCGGTGCGCCGGCTGCTGTTTCCGGACAACCGGCGCAGGTTCCGCCAGGTCGTCACGCTGGAGCGCGAGTTTTCCTATCCCGCACGGGAGGATCAGTGCCACCTCTACTTCCTGCACCACGGCACCAAGGGCTATGCCTGGTACGTGCCGAAGCCGGATGGGCATGTGAATATCGGCATCGGGGCCAAGGCAAACTACTACAAGGCCGAAGGCTTCAGCATTCACGACGAATTCCGCCGCTTCCTGCAGCGGCTGGCCGACGAGGGCCGGATTGACCGGGAAACCGCGGACAGTCTCAAGAGCTCAGGCCATCCCTATTATCTCTATTCCCTCCATGGCGAGGTCAAGCAAGACAACTGCTACCTCATCGGAGACAGCGCCGGGCTCGCCACCGTCGATATGGGTGAAGGAATTGGCCCGGCCATTGAAAGCGCGCTGATGGTGGCGGACGAAATCATGGGGCGCGGCAGGTATGACCGCGACGGGATCAGCGTCTTCACATCCAGCGGATGGCTGCAGATGCTGGCTGCACGGTTTGTCATGCCCAAGCCGCCGGGAGCTGCCGCATGAGCAGGCGCGTCGTCCTCATCCGCCATGACGACGGCCCGGCGGATGACCGTGTGGTCACCTGGTTCCGGGCCCGCAACTTCGAACCGGAGATCGTCCGCCCCTATCTCGGCCAGGCGCTCGGCTCAGCCGCCAACGGCGTCGCAGCCAGTGTTGTCTATGGCGGCCCGTTCAACGTGTTCGAGACCGACCGGCACACGTTCCTCAACATCGAACACCGCTGGATCGAGGAATGCATGGCGCTTGAGGTCCCGCTGCTGGGGATCTGCCAGGGTGCCCAGTCCATCGCCCACACCCTGGGTGCCCGTTGCGGCCCGATAGCGGGCGAGCCGCATGAATTCGGCT
The DNA here is from genome assembly GCA_039030315.1 of Pseudomonadota bacterium. GTDB lineage: Bacteria > Pseudomonadota > Alphaproteobacteria > Rhizobiales > CAJQND01 > JAAEUE01. The sequence continues at coordinate 13,307 of JBCCEL010000094.1, read as the reverse complement.
ATTACGAGATCAGGCCGTCGGAGGCCGGCAAGGATCTGTTTCCCGAAACATTGCGGGTTACCCAGTCCCACTTCCATGAATTCGCCATTCCGGAAGGCGCCGTGCATCTTGCCGGCAGCGACCTCTTTCCCAATCAGGCGATGCGCTACGGCGCGACCACCTACGGCTTCCAGTTCCATGCCGAGGTAACCAGGACAGGCTTTCGCCGCTGGCAGATCTCAGATGCTGGCCACTACGGTAAACCGGGCGCTCAGACGAAACAGGAGCAAGACCGGCTCGGCGCGGATTGCGACGGCGCCCAGCACGAGTGGTTCATGGGATTCATGGACCGATTGTTCGGCCATCTGCGAGCGTAAGACTTAGGTCCTTTCCGCCAGGCGCCGCTCGCGAAGTGACACGAACACGCCTGCTCCCGCGACAATCACAATGCCGGCCCAGGTCAACGGTGCGGGGATGTCGCCGAACATGAGAAAGCCCAGAAGCACCGCCAGCGCCAACTGTGAGTAGGTGAGCGGGACAGCTAGACTGGCTTCGGCCCGCTCGTAGGCGAGGATCAGCAGCATGTGACCGGCCGCGGCCAGAAGGCCGATCAGCAGCAAGACTCCGGCATCAGCGGCGCTGGGCATCACCCAGGCGAACGGCACTGCGAGGCTGAGCACCGCAGAGCCGACGACCGGCGGCAGCAGCGCCTGGACCAGGCTTGATGCGGTTCCACGCAGTTTACGGGTGAGTAGCGTGTAGACCGCTGCACTGAACGCAGCGGCCAGCAGCAGCAGCGCGCCGGCATTCAACTGCGAAAAGCCAGGCCTGATGATGAGACATACCCCGAAGAACGCGATTACCACCGCGGACCAGCGACGGAGGCCCACCTTCTCGCCAAGGAACACCCCCGACAGGGCAGTCACGATCAGAGGAAAGAAAAACACGATCGCCATCGCATCCGCCAGCGGCATCCAGCGCAGCCCCGCGATGTAGAAGGCAGTCATCAGCAGGAATGCCACTCCCCGGACCAGCTGCCATGCCCCGATCGCCCTCACGATCGCTCCGGTACTTTCCCGCATCAGCACGAGTGGGAGAACGATGGCGACATGGACGAGGTTGCGCGCCCAGGTGATCAACTCGGGTGGATAGGTGCCGGACAGGCTCTTGCTGAAAGCATCCATGAACGGGAACAGCACCATTGCACCCATCATGCAGCACAACCCGGCAGCCGGCGTCTCGCTCCACCGGGTGATCCGGACCGGCTGCCTCATACTGGACCGTTGCTGCCCGTTCATGCTTTCGCCGCGACCTTCAATTTGAGGAGACGCCCCTACCCCGGTTTGAAGCAAATTCGTCTGATGTTTTATCATGCCGCTTGATCCCCGAGCTCATACCTGATGACTTGAGCATAGTGTGCGGCGGCCAGTTGCGCAGATTGGAAAGATGGGTCGAATGGACAGCGAAGGCAAGCACCTCAGCAGGCGCAAGCTGTTGCAAACCGGAGCCGCGGGAGCGGCCCTGAGTGCAGCCGCGGTTGGCGCCTATTTTTCCGCTTCGACCTCACAGACGCCAGCAGACGAACGCCTGCTGAAATCCCTGAGCGGACATAACGGCTATATCTGGCGCGTCGCCATGACGCCAGATGCACGGCGAGCGCTGTCGGGCGCCGCCGATCGAACCGCAAAGGTCTGGGATCTGGAGGCTGGCGAACTGCTGGCCTCCTTCGAACATGAAAGCGTGGTTCAAAGCGTGGCGATATCGGCCGACGGGAAACGGGCGCTGACCGGAGAAGGGCAGGTCGTCAGCGGATCGAGCGACAACGCCGTGCGGCTCTGGGATCTGGAGACCGGTCAGCCGCTCCTGACGATGAAGGGGCATACAGGGCCCGTCAAGGCCGTTACGTTCGTCCCCGGCCGCAATCTCGCGCTTTCCGGGGCAGGCGGGACATACGGCACCGAGGCGGACAATTCCCTCAGGCTATGGGATCTGGAGACCGGCGCTGAGCTGCAGGTACTTCGGGGACACACGGACTGGCCTCAGGATGTGTGCGCCGCGGCGGACGGCGTTCGCGCGATTTCCAGTGCGCTCGACGGTACACTGAGACTTTGGGATCTCTCGACCGGCAGGAATACCGGGATACTCGAAGGCCACAGCGATGCGGTCTGGGGACTATCGATGACACCGGACGGGAGATGGGCGGTGTCAGCCTCGTGGGACAAGACTATGAAGCTCTGGGACCTGCGCCAGGGCCGCGCAGTGAAAACCTTCCGCGGCCACACCGGTGGCCTGCGTGATGCGGCCATATCCGTGGACGGACGCCGGGCCGTATCCGGGGCGCTGGATGGCACCGTCAGGGTTTGGGACCTGGAGGCCGGCGACCATATCGCCACCCTCCGGGGGCACCGGAACGAAGTACGCGGTGTGGCGCTGTCGGCAGACGGGCTCCACACACTTTCCGGCTCCGAGGATTACACCGTCAGGCTGTGGGACACGTCCTGACAACTTCCCGCCCGCATAACCAAGAGACGTTCCGATCACACCTCGTCGCCGCTGAAGAAGAGCTCCGCACAACGGATATGGGCCGATTTGCCGTGATCAAGCCGTACAAGGATGAGCTTTGTCTAAACTAGACGTGGGTCCACAGGCCGAAAGACTGGAACCGGTCCGTGGCTTGCCACCACCTTTTTGACTTGACCTTGGCTCTGAAGTTCACAATGCCGGCCTGACTTTCGACGGGCCTGACGACCTTGCCTCCGCTGACGGCGGCACACACGCCGCCGTGCTCCGGCACCACTGCAACGATGTGCCCGGAGCTGGCGAGGTTCGCGCGTTTGGCAACAATGATGGCGGCCTCTCCGGCATTGGCTGCGCTCTGCAGATCACCGACCGAGAACAGCTGGCGCCAGCCGAAGCCGGCTCCGAACTCCTCAAACCAGTCATGCAGGCTATTGGCATCCATCTCGAGGACAGTCTGCCCGTAGCTGACAGGCGGGACATTGCCACTTGCAATTGAGACGAGGGACTTGGATCTCCACCACACCCTCGGCAGATAGACGCCGCAAAGGTAAGCATAGTCATACGCGTAGATATTGCTGAACGTCTTGCCTCCGGTTGCCTTGTATCGTCTGTGTGCAGACCTTTCAGGATCAAGATAGGAGATGATGTTCAGGATATCCTGAGCCTTCTGGGCGGCGGTGCCGCTCCCGCGCGCCGGCATTGCGGCCTCGTCAAGCAGGCGCGCTCGCCCGCCACTCTCCGATCGCCTGTTTCCCCTTCTGTCAAGATGAACCTCCGGGATGGCCGGAAGGACCACTGGCGGGATGATCGCTGGCGCACCCGGCGCAAGAAAACCAGACTTCACGAAACCGTCCACATTGTTTCCGGATATATGCGCCGTCACCTGCCACCAGTCGGCCTGCCGCGGATGCTCGGCCATCTTCGTGACCATGGTGCCTTGCGGCAAAGCGATGATGGCCGCGGCCGGTTTCGGCCCTTCACGCAAGTTTAAGAGAGTGGCTTTGGCAGGGTCTACGTGATGCGCCATTTCCGTTTCCCGTCGGCTGGTGAGTAATCAGGCGAAACTTCCGAGCATCTGAGCAGACGGCGGGCACCCTGCACGGCATGTTCTGTTCCTGCTTTGGCTCCAGCGGCCTCCTGGACAAACCGGGCGCTGCCCTATCCGTCGAGAGGAGGTTCAATTCAACACCAAGCGGATTTCCGTGAATTCTTTTTTGATTTCGTGTAGCAAAAAAATGATTTTTATCTGTGATATATTTCACATATATTCGTTTCGAGATGAGAAATTTGCGAATTGAACATATTGGAGACAGAATACATTCTCTCCTGCATCCTTATATTTACGACCACCAGTGAGACAGCCAGGGACCGCGCAACGGCCCTCGCCCACGCCAACGTTGAATAACTTCCGGGTCCGGGCTTGATCAGAGCTGGCGGGCTTGAACTGCAATGGCAGCCAGCTTGGCATCGTCAAGCACCCAGATCGCGCCGCGGGACAAGTCAACAATCGATCTTGATTTCCAGCTTTGCAATGTCTTGTTGACGCTTTCTCGGGTCGCTCCGAGGAAATCAGCCAGATCACTCTGTGACAGGTTCAGCCGGCCTCTTTCATCGGAGAACTTCCGATGGAGAATGATCAGCCTGTTGGCCAGCCTTCCCTCGATATCCAGCATTGCCAGATCCTCCACCTGCTGAGACACCCATCGCAGCCGTTCGCACAAAACTCCGATCAGATCGAGCGCAATGCCTGGCTGATCGCTGATGGCCCTGATGATATCGTTTCGCCGCAAGCGCAAGAGGGCGCTGTCTTCCAAAGCGGTGGCAGTAGCTGTTCGGGGGCCGCCATCCAGCGCCGCAATCTCCCCAAAGACATCAGGTGGGCGCATGACGTTCAAGGAGAGTTTTCGGCCGCTTTCACCGATAATGCTTATCTCGATGCTTCCGTGCTCAACCACATAGATCGCATCGCCGGGATCCTGCTGAAAAAACAGGATGGCGCGTTTATCAAGCTGCACCCGTTTCGCGAGCGAACTGAGAACGGACAGACTCTCCGGTCTCATCTCTCCAATGAGGTGTGAGTTTCTCAAACCCCTGCCGGGCTCAGAAGTTTCAGAGCGCACCATCTCCCAGTCTCCGATCAAGGTCCATGCAAAACATGTCGGCCCACTGTGGTCTTCCGGAAATGGAAACGGTCTTCGCTATCACCACGTCCCGCTTCCTATTCGGGGAGACCTGAAAGCAGCAAGCCTTCAACCAGATGGTCCAGTTCGTCATCCTCTTCGGGCTGTTTGTCCGCCCAGGAGGAAACCTGGAAGCCGGGATGTTTCCGCAAGACAAACGCCGCCATATCCCTGGCCCGGTCAAGTTCTCCGAGATGTGCGTAACTTGCAGCTTTCAGTCTTGCCAGTTCGGACGGATCGCGCATACGGTCCGACGCTTCCAGAACCAACCTGTACTCACGCAGGCTGAAGTAGGCCTCACAGGCGATCCACCAGTACTGATCCGTCGCAACCGGGTTCAGCCGATAGGCCAGTTGCAGGAATGAAAGCGCCTCTCTTGGCCGCCCCCGATAGACCAGCGCATTGGCCATCTCGATCGCAATGTCCGGATCATTCGGGTTCAGCGCATAGGCTCGCGAATAGTCATCCAGTGCATCGCCGAACTGGCGCATCCATAACCGGACGAGCCCCATCTCAACTGCAGATTTTCCGTCTTTCGCATCAAGCGCTACAGCGGTCTGCGCAGAATCAAAGGCCGCCATCAGGGACGTGCTCTTTTCACTTTCCCAGCCATGCCTGTGTTGCAGATTGTATGCTCTGGATCTTGCCGAATGCGCCCTTGCATACTTCGGATCCAGGCCGATGGCCCGGTCGAACAGGTGGATCGCATCGGCATTCGCCTCGGCAGAGTGTTCTTCGAGGCGTGCCAGACCGCGCTGCAGGAGACCGTAAGCATCCAGGTTGCCAAGGTCCACAGACCCCAGCCTCGTCTGTTCCGCCTCTCTCAGCCGCACCGGCATTGCGCCTGCAACGAGGCCGACGATTTCATCCTGGAGCTCCAGAAGATTGTCAGCCGCGCAATCAAACTTGTTGGCCCAGACCAATTCCCCGGACGAAGCATCAAGCAGCTTCGCAGTGATCCTGAGCCGCGGAGTCGCACCCAGGATCGCACCGTCCAGAAGATAACGAACACCGAGTTTCGACGCGATGTCGCGCGTAGTCAGGCTCGCACCCCGGCAGGCTGCTGCAGATTCCTGCGCGATCACCAGGATCTCCCGGAACTGGCACAAGCTGCAGTTCAGACTCTCGGCCATGCCTTCACAGAGAACATCCAGTTCAGGGTGGCCGGTCAGGTTTCGAAACGGCAAAATTGCGATCGACGGCCTCGAAAGGGCCAGTAACTCCGGCGTCGGAGTGAGTGCGGTGGTCGCTGCGGAGACGTCGCTTTCGTGAACCCTCAGACTATAGGCCTCCACCGGATCGGCGATGTTTTTCAGTGTCAGCTTGCCTGCCGGTTCAAACCGCACTTTCAGGTGTCCATGAGTTTGCGCGTAGACGGCACGTGAGACCAGGATGCCTCCGGCTTCGGCCATGGCCTGCAGGCGGGCGGCGACATTGACGCCGGTACCGTGAATGCGTTGTCCGACCACGATCACATCGCCGATATTGATCCCGATGCGCATTTTGATCGATTGGTCGCGGGCGAGCTTGCTGTTGCGAGCGGCAAGAGCCTGCTGGATCTCGATTCCGCAGCAGACCGCTCCCTGCGCCGTCGTGAACTCGGCGAAAATACCGTCCCCCATGATCTGGATGATGCGGCCGTCAAACCTGCCGATGAGAGGACGGAAAACACCGTTGAACAACTGGGCGACCGAGTTCACGGTCCCGACTTCGTCTCGCTCCATTAAGGTGCTGTAACCGCAGATATCAGCAAAAAGAATCGCAGTTATCCGGCGTCCGTAGCCGTGCCGACATTCCGACTGAACAGCAGAGTGCCCCACAATCAGCCCCGATTCTCCCTGCAAGGGCGTGAATTGATCCCCTGAATTTTGCAGGCATCATACCGCGATTTTACGGGAGATCAAAAGATGCAACCCAATTGAAAATCTAGAACGATCAAAATTGCGCGAGTAGATTGCCCCTCCCGCAACATTGAATAAACATCTAGCTTTAATCTTTGTTGCGCCCGCAATATATTATCGATATAAAATAATTCAATAATCCCGCAAATAAGACATGGGTGGTATTTTGAACAATCTGAACAAAACACCGCAACGCGCATAGAAAAGTATTACAAGATTGGCGTTTCGTCACGGCGGGCCTGCCGCGGTGGCGGTCTGCAGTGTTGCAGGCAGCGCCGGCGTTGCTGCGTTGGCAGAGGCAGTCTAAGCGAGGCCGGGTTTGGCCGAACAAGTGTCTATTGTCCGGCTCAAGCCGGACAAGATGCCGAATGGCAGTGCCTAACTTACAGAGCGGACCACTCCGGTCCGCCAAATCAGGGAAGGATCAGGTCTTCGCTCTGATATTGGAGTTTTCGGTACGAGACCGCGGCCTAGCCTGCAACGGCGCCTGACGTGATCACCGTCACGGAGCGGCGGTTCTGGGAGAAGCAGCTCTCTTCGGCGCAGAGGGCGATCGGGCGCTCCTTGCCGAAAGCGATCGTGGAGATGCGCCCCGGCGCTACGCCTTGGGCGATCAGGAAGTTCTTGGAGGCTTCGGCACGCCGCGCCGACAGGGCGATGTTGTATTCGCGGGTGCCGCGTTCATCGGCATGCCCTTCGACCTGGATAGTAACCTGCGCATACTGGCGAAGCCAGGTGGCCTGCCGACGGAGGATCTCCTGGGCCTGCGGCGTCAGGGTCGACTGGTCCACAAGGAAGAGGACGCGGTCGCCCACATTAATGGTGAAGTCGCGCTGGGAACCCGGCACGGCGCTCTCAACATCCACGGCGGCCACATCCGGCTTATCCTTGGACGAACACGCCGCAAGGCCGATCATGGCCAGCGCCACGGCAACAATCTTAAAGCCATCAACCAGACGTTTCATCGCGTCCCACTCCTAAAACTCACCACCGTCCGCACATGTTCCACATGGGCGGCAGGAGTATCCCCACCGGTTCTAGCTATCGAAGTCCAAATTGGATGTTTCGCAACACGCTCAAAGCCAAAGAACATGGCTTTTATTGGATGAGCGGCGACCAGGCTGGATCCGATGCCCACGTACCGGTCTTGATCTCCTGTTCATTGTATCCGGTCAAGTCGACGGAGTACAACTTGGGTCCACCTCGTTCCCCGCGCGTCTCCCGGAAAAACATCAGCACCCGTCCATTGGGCGCCCATGTCGGACCTTCATTGTGGAATCCTTCGGTTAATATTCTCTCACCAGAGCCGTCCGGCTTCATGACGCCGATGAGGAATTTCCCGCGGTTCAGCTTGGTAAACGCGATGATATCTCCGCGCGGCGACCAGACCGGCGTGGAGTAACGGCCCTTGCCGAAGGAGATCCGGCGCTGGTTCGACCCGTCCGAATTCATAACGTAGATCTGCTGCGTGCCTGCCCGGTCGGATTCGAACACCACCTGGCGCCCGTCCGGCGAGTAGGACGGCGCGGTATCGATCGCCGCCGTACGGGTCAGCTGGCGGGTGGCGCGGGTGCGCAGGTCCATGGCGAAGATGTTGGAATTGCTGCCGCGCTGCAGGCTCATGATCACCCGTTGACCGTCCGGAGAGAACCGCGGCGAGAAACTCATGCTCGGGTCCTTTGAAACGAGCTCCCGCTGGCCGGTCTCGATATTGAGCAGATAGACTCTGGGCCGTCCCCCACCGTAGGACATGTAGGTGATTTCCTGGCTTGTGGGACTGAAGCGCGGGGTCAGCACGAGATCGCGCCCGTCGGTCAGATTGCGCTTGTTGAAACCGTCCTGGTCCATGATGGTCAGTTTCTTGATGCGCTTGGCCTTGGAGCCGGTCTCCTCGACGAACACGACCCGCGTGTCGAAATAGCCCTTCTCACCCGTCAACCGCTGATAGATGGCATCTGAGATGAGATGGCCGATGCGGCGCCAGTTGCGCGGTGTGGTGACGAACTGGAAGCCGGTCAGCTGCTTCTGCGCCAGCACGTCCCAGAGGCGGAATTCGGCCTTGAGCCGGCCGTCGCTCTGCCGGGTGACGCGGCCCGTCACCAGCGCCTGCGCCTTGATGATGCGCCAGTCGCCGAAGCGCGGCGCGGCGGTGAAATTGGTGATCCGCTCAATGAACGATGCCGGCGGCAGCGGACGGAACAGGCCGGAACGCCTGAGGTTGTTGGTGATGACGCCGGCAATGTCAGGGCCGTATTTCGGATCACCGACAAAGCTTGGCAGGGCAATGGGCATGGGTTCGACCTTGCCCTTGGTCACGTCGATCTCGATCAGAGCGCGCGCCTGGTGCAGCGGCGCAACCGCGATCAGCAGAACGAGCGCCGCGAGCGCCGCGATGTGGCGGCCCAGCCTGGGATGGGCGGAAGTATGTGAGTTTTTCAACGTCTTAGGTCCCCATCAGCCATTCAGCATCGTTTTCGGGTCGAAGTTCACCCGGAACTTGTGATTCTTGAAAGTCTCAAAGCGATCGAAGGGCTGGCACTCCAGCACGGCCCGGACCGCACTTTCCTGGGCAATGACGCCAACAGCACCGGTTATGCTCGTCGATGCCTTGGGATAGCCCACCACGTTTCCGGCCCCGTCCGTGTTGTATTCCACGGTGACCCGCAGCCGTTCGGCATCCTTGACGCCTCCGGGGATGGTCCAGCAATTGGCCAGTTTCTGGATCAGCCAGTCCTTTTCCGTGGCGCTCAGTTCGGTTTCCTCGCCGGAGGCATCTCGTTCCGCCTTGCGGGTCGTGCCGGTTTCGTCCGTTTTCTTTTTGAGCAGCGGTTTGTCCACGCTCTTGTCCAGGAGGGCGGTCAGCTGGTCCACGTCGAATTTGCGCTTCTTTTTCGGTTTCTCGGCCAGCCTGATCTTTGGCTTGCGGCGCGGTTTGGGAGCGGCCTGCTTTGGCGGTTCGGGCTTTTCCTCGGCCTTTTTCTCTTCCGGTTCAGGCTCGGGCTCAGGCTGAGGTTCCGGTTCGGCTTCCTTTACAGGTTCAGGTTCCGGCTGAGGCTCAGGTTCAGGGGCGGTCAGAGCCGGAATGTCCAGCAGCTCATCAAGAGGAGGCAACTTGGCCTCCTGCTGAGGCAGTTCGGGCGTGGGTGCAACCGTCCGCTGATCCTCCTGTTCGGCGGCAGCGGGCTTTTCCACCTCCTCCTCGCCGTCCTTGGCGAGCGCAACCCGCTTGGAGACTTCGCCGACATCGACGATCTCAACCGGGATCGCCTCTTCGTCAGCGGCCTCATATTCCTGCGTCTGCGGCAATGCCACGATCCCTGCGAGCAGAATCGCAGTGTGCAGGACGAGGGAGACGATGAGAGCCCAGTGCATGACCTCTAACAGGCTTATTCAATCTTTTCCGGCGCGGTGACCAGCCCGATGCGCTTGAATCCGGCACGCGACATAGTGCCCATCACCTTGGCAACGACACCATAGTCCACATTTTCGTCGCCGCGGACATAGACACGTTCATTATAGCCATTTTTGCTTATGGCCAGCAATTTCGGCACCAGTGTGTCGAGTTCGATCTCGGTATCCTGAATGAAGATCTTGCCCTCGCTGCTGATGGAGACGGCAAGGGGCTCCTTGTCCCCCTGGAGCGGCTTGGCGCTCGTCTCCGGCAGCTGGATGGGCACGCCTACGGTCAGAAGCGGCGCCGTTACCATGAACACGATGAGCAGCACCAGCATGACGTCGACGAACGGCGTGACGTTGATCTCCGTCATCGGCGCATAGGAGGCCCTGCGGCTGCGCCGGCCGCTGATCGTCCGTCCCTGGAGGCTTGCTGCCATGGTTACATCGCCTCATCCAGCTGGCGGGAAATGATCGAGGCAAACTCACCGGAGAAGGTCTCCAGCCGGATGCCGAGTTTGCCGATATCGTTGGTGATCTTGTTGTAGAAGATAACCGCCGGGATGGCCGCAAGAAGGCCGAGCGCCGTGGCGAACAGCGCTTCGGCGATGCCGGGCGCAACCACTGCAAGGTTGGTGCTCTTGGAAACGGCGATGGCGCGGAAGGAATTCATGATCCCCCAGACCGTGCCGAACAGGCCGACGAACGGCGCAGTCGAGCCGACCGTTGCCAGAAACAGCAGCCGGGACTCAAGCCCGGCCATTTCCTTCTGCAGGGCCACGTCCATGGCCCGCTCGATGCGCTGCTGCACGCCGATGAAACCGGCCCGCATCATGGATTCCTGCGAGCGTTTCCATTCGCGCATGGCCGCCATGAAAAGCGATGCGGTCGCCCGGTTCTTCTTCTGCGCCATGGCGGCGTAGAGATCCTCGAGCGAGCGGCCTGACCAGAATTCTTCTTCGAATTGGTTGGTCTTGCGGCGCACATTGGCCAGCACCACCACCTTCTCGATGATGATGGCCCAGCTCCAGACCGACGACACGATCAGGCCGATCATGACAATCTGCACCACGATGTGCGCCTGCCAGAACAGGGCCCAGAGCGAGAAGTCGTCATGGCCGCCGCCGGCAGGGAGAGACACTGCAGGGGCGGTCCCTTGCGCTAGAACAATCAGATCCATATGAAACAGGCCTCTTGGCGGCAACCCCTTGAGAATTCTTGACCGTTTCGCCGCCAGCCGGTTGGAGCCGGTCCGGAGCGGCGCAAAGAGCCGGTGAACTATGTCAAAACTGCGGCGTCTGGCGAGTGATTTCCTGTCGCACGGAAAGCCGCTGATTCCCTGACAAAACCAACGCCGGATCACATGACCGGAGGATGGTTAACGGATCGTTACCGCTCAAGGGGCGCAGGTCCTTAGATGGCGGGCCATTTCGGCCACCGCCCCCGCCAGCTTCTCCTCCGTGAAGCCGGAAAATCCCAGCAGCAAGCCCTGCCTTACCGGCGCCTCCGCGTCGTCCGGCGCATGGAAGCCCGACAGGGGCTCGGCCACGATCCCGGCCTCGCCGAGCACGGCGGCAGCCTTGGCATCGCCGAGCGTGCGGAGTGCCTCGGAGGCCAGGCTCACAACCACATGCATGCCGCTGTTGGCCGGCTCCACCGTCACAAGGCCCGCACATTCGGCCTCAAGCGCCTGAAGGATACAGGCGCGCCGGCGGGCATAGAGTCGGCGCATGCGGCGGATATGGCTGGCGAACTGGCCTGAGCGCATGAAATCGGCCAGCGCCGGCTGGGCGACAGTAGAGGCCTGGGGCCCCCACTTTTCCAGCACGCCGATACAGGCATCGCGCAAGGGCTGCGGCACCACGAGATAGCCAAGGCGCAGGCCCTTGAACATCACCTTGGAAAAGCTGCCGAGATAGATAACCCGTTCGGTCTCGTCCATGCTCATCAGGGCAGCAAGCGGCCGGCCCTCGTAGCGAAACTCCGAATCGTAGTCGTCCTCCAGGATCCAGGCCTCGTTCTTGCGCGCCCAGTTCAGAAGCGCCAGGCGCCGTGGCAAGGACATGGTCATGCCCAGCGGGAACTGGCGCGGCGGCGTGGCGATGGCGAGACGCGCATCCGGCGCCCGGCGTTCTCCCGCAGCCACCGAAAGCCCCTCGTCGTCGACAGGCAGGAAGACCGGCTCCAGCCCGGCACCCCTGACCAGACGGCGCATGGGCAGATATCCCGGGTTTTCGAGCCAGACCCTGTCGCCCGCCTCAACCAGGACGCTGAGGAGGAGCTCCACCGCCTCGCCCGATCCGCTGGTGACGATGACCTGATCGGCCTCCACCGCAATGCCGCGCCAGGCGTGGAGATGTTCCGCGACGGCGCCCCTCAAATCCGGATCGCCTGCCACATCGTCCGGACGGAACAGGCCGCCAGAGGCGCTGCGCCATGATTTTTGCAGTAGCCTGGCCCAGTCTTCAGCGGGAAAGTCGGCCGGCGAGGTCGCACGGATCTCGAATGGTCTCGCCTTGTGATGAGCCTGGCTGAATTTGGAGCCGGCCGATTTCTGCGGCGCGCCGGAGGAGACAAGCAGCAGGTGTTCGGGCGAGAAACGCGCAACGAAAACGCCGGAGCCGCGCCGGGTCTCCAGATAGCCTTCGCTCTGCAGCTGGTCGTAGGCGGAGACAAGGGTCGTGCGGGATAGCCCGAGTTCCGATGCAAAGCGGCGGGTCGACGGCAGCCGGTCCCCGGGCGCCAGCCGACCGGACAGGATCAGCTCGCGGATCTGCTCGTAAAGCTGCAGATACGCCGGCACCTGCTGGCCGGGCTCCACCGCCACGCCCAGCAGCGCGGGATTGAAGCTGTCAGCTTTCATCTTTCAGCCTCCTTCATGAAACCAAACCTCTCCCCTCAGCGCTTCAGCCATCATCCCGCCGCCCACTCACTTGTCATCCCGGCCGAGCGAAGCGAGAGCCGGGATCCAGGGCCGCAAGACCAGACCGCGCCGCCCTGGATCCCGGACAATTCGCATCCGCGAATTTCCGGGATGACGGTGTGTGGGGCGGGGCAAGACGTCGGCAATGGTTCAAGTGGTATCTTCATTTTCTCTGAAACTGGATATTCTGAAAGGACCATTCTGGCGCATATCTCTCCGGGAAACAATGCCAGGAGCCAGGATGATGAGCAGAAGAAGCGATGCGCCGAGCGACCGGGTGAGATTGCGCAGGTCCCACGAGCGCGGGATCTATGAGAAGCAGCAGATCCATGATCTGCTCGACCAGCTGCCGCTGGCCCATGTGGGCTACCTCGTGGATGGTGCGCCGTTCGTCACACCGACCTTCCAGTG
>JBCCEL010000093.1:0-17862 GCA_039030315.1 Pseudomonadota bacterium | reverse complement strand
GGGTAGAGCCGGAGGGCAAAACCTTTTATGTGTCTGATGGATGGACTCGAAGCGGCCCTGCCATCACGAGCCTAGACCGCGTCCTGACGGATTCGCCTCCACCCGCTCTACTTCCGCTCGCCCTGTACGATGCGGTCCAGGATCATGGCGCAGAAGAGGATGGCGAAGCCTGCCAGGATGCCCTGGCCGACATTGGCGTATTGCAGGGCTTCCAGAACGTCTTCGCCGAGGCCCTTTGCACCGATCAGGGAGGCGACCACCACCATGGCCAGAGACAGCATGATGGTCTGATTTATGCCGGCGCGGATGGACGGGCTCGCCAGCGGCAGGTCCACCTTGCTGAGGAGATACCACTTGCTCGCTCCGAATGAGATAGCTGCCTCGCGGACATTTTCAGGCACGCCGCGCAGGCCCAGGACCGTAAGACGCACAACCGGCGTGCCGCCGAAGATCATTGTGACGATCACGGCCGCCGGCTTGCCGACGCCGAAGAAGGCGATCACCGGAACCATGAAGACGAAGGCCGGCATGGTCTGCATGAAGTCCATGATCGGTTGTACGAACGAATAGAACCGGGGACGGCGGGCGCAGAACATGCCGAGCGGTATTCCTATGGCAATGGAAAGACAGGCCGCGGTCCCAAGCAGGGCCAGGGTCGTCATTGCCTTGTCCCAGAAGCCCAGGAGGCCCATGTAGGCCAGGAACGCGCCGGAATAGATCGCTGTCCGGTTGCCGGCCGACAGCCAGGTCAGCAGGACAATGAAGCTGGCGATCACCATCCAGGGCGTCTTGACGAACAACAGCTCAAGCGCATCCAGGATCTGCCGGATTCCGAAGGTGATGCCGTCAAAGAGCCACTCGCTGTTGCGCACGAGCCAGGTGATGAAGCCTTCGACCCAGGCAATTCCGGTCAACCTGATCTCGCGATGGGTCGGGAAATCGCTGAGCAGCGGGAAGGCGCCGGGGAAGCTGTAGTGCAGCATCGCTGCCGCAGCGATCAGAACCGCGAAGACGGCACTCAGGACGATATGTGTGAGCGGCAGGCCTGAGGGCAGGCTGCGGTCGGAAAGCCAGTCGGAGAACCTGGCTTCCAACGCGGTATTGGCGAGCACCGACTGCGCCGCCTTGACCATAACCAGCACCACAAGGCCGGTGAGGAAGATCCAGATGCCCTGTTCTTCCATCTGCTGGGCCTCAAGACGGTAACCGCCGATCGCCTGTTCCAGGGATTCGACCGTCCGCTTGTAGACGTCGACCTTGTCCGATCCCTTTTCGATGGCCGCTTCCAGCTGGCGCTTGCGCAGCTCAAGGGTGCCTTCAATGGAAGAGATCCGCTCGCGGGCGTCGGCCGAGAGATCTCCGAACAGGCCGCGGGCCATCTGCACGAACGCAAAGGTTTCGATGATCAGAAAGGCGAGGGCCCATTTCCACAAGCCCCGGGCCCCGAACCAGACCGGGCCGAACAGCCCGGCCATAAGGTTGAAGGTGGTCGTGAACTTCGGCGATCCACCGATTTTCTTGAACTCGGCCGCATAGTATTCGGGATTGGTGCGTACGAATTCGGCCACCTGGGCGCGGCGCTCCGCCTCCAGTTCGGCAATCTTGTCGGGATCGGTCTGAAGCAGGGGGTTTGGGGCGGTCTCGCTCATGACACTTCCGTTCCCTCAATGACCGTATGCAGGATGTCCGCGCGGGTGATCACGCCTACATCGGAGCCGCCATCCTCGACAATGATCGGCGTTTCGTGGTCGATCGCCAGATGAATGAGCGTGCTGAGCGCCTCGCTCTCATTCACCCGCGGGGCGGACTTGGGAATCTTCTTCCCGCCGGCCGTCAACGTCTCCAGCGGCTGCATGACCGCATGTGCGCGGACGACCTTGAGCCGCGAGATACCGGCGACGAAGTCGGCCACATAGTCGTCGGCCGGGTTCATCACGATGTCCTCGGCGGTGCCGATCTGCACCACTCGGCCGTCCCGCATTATGGCGATGCGGTGGCCCACGCGGACCGCCTCATCCAGGTCGTGGGTGATGAAAATCGTCGTCTTTTTGAGGATCTTCGACAGATTGATGAATTCGTCCTGCAGTTGCCGGCGGATCAGCGGATCGAGCGCGCTGAACGGCTCGTCCATGAGCAGGACGTCGGGGTCGGCGGCGAGGGCGCGGGCCAGGCCGACACGCTGCTGCATGCCGCCGGAGAGTTCGTGGGCGAACTTGTTGCCCCAGGCATCCAGCTCCACGATCTCCAGGATCTTGGCCGCCTGGCTCAGGCGGTCGTTCTTGTTGACCTGGCGGATTTCCAGGGGCATGGCCACGTTGTCCAGCACCGAGCGGTGCGGCATTAGCGCGAAGTTCTGGAAGACCATACCGATCTTGCGGTTGCGGAAGATCCGCAACTCGGCCGGATCGAGCGCCATGACGTCGGTGCCCTCGACAAGAATATTGCCCGCCGTCGGCTCCAGCAGCCGGTTGAAGTGACGCACCAGGGTCGACTTGCCGCTGCCGGACAGGCCCATGACGCAGAAGATCTCGCCCCTGTCGACGCTCAGGCTGACGTCGGCCACACCGACCACGGCATTGTAGTTTGCAAGCACTTCAGCCTTGCTCAGACCCTCGTCGTTGATCGCCTGCAGCGCCGCTTGCGCGTTGTGGCCAAAGATCTTCCAGACATTCGAAATCTCAATGACGGTGTCTGCCGATTTTTGCTGCGCGGAAGCGGACACGGGAGTTGCTCTCCAGGGCTGAAGGGTTTGGGGCGGCACCGGCCATTCTGACCGGTGCTGCCGTGTTGCGTTGGTTCAGGCGACTACAGACCGAGCCAGGCGTCAACGCGCTTGGGGTTTTTCTCGACCCACTCCTTGGCGACTTCCGAGGCCTCGCGGCCGTTGCCGGAAATCTCGAAGGCAAAGCCGCTGACATCATCGGCCGTCAGCTTGAAACGCTCGAAGAATTCTGCAATCGCCGGCGAGCGGGCCTTGAGCGAGTTCGACCAGGCGATCTGGACATTCTTCAGGGCGTCCTTGGTGGCGACCTTGGACTTGTTGTACCAGTCAGGATCGTCCGACGGCTGGACCATGACATATTTTGCCGGATCGTATTTCGGCTCCGACAGCATCTTCACGTCGAACATGTACCAGACCGCATGGGGCTTGTAGCAGTAGAAGGCGTAGCCCTCGTTCTTGGCGATGGAGTCCTTGACGCGGGCGGTCTTCACGCTTTCTTCCGCGCGGACAGGTTCGACAAAGTCGAGCAGGCCGTAGTCGCGTACCTTGACCTGGTTCACGTTGGCCGAGGCCCAGCCTGGAGCGCCGATCCACATTTCACCCTTGCCGTCGCCGTCGCTGTCCATCTTCGCGGCGACGTCCGGACGGCCGAGATCGGCGATATCGGTGATGTTGTTGGCTTCGCCGAAGTTCTTGGAAACGCAGAAGCCCTGGTTGCCCTCGTAAGGATTGGAGGACAAGGTGACAGTCTTCTCGCCGTCCACGTATTTCTTGGTGAAGCTTTCCTGGTTGGGCAGCCAGACGTCCGGGTGCACGTCGATGTCACCCTTGCCCTGGTGCATGGCCTGGAAGATTGTCGCATTGTTGCCGGGGACCATGGTGGCCTCGCCGCCGATGCGCATTTCAACCACAGCCTTCAGGAGGTGTGCGATGGCCTGGGCGCCCGTCCAGGACGGCACCCCGATATTCACCTTTTCCGCGGCGAAAGCCGGGCCAGCGGCAAAGCTGATGGCTGCCGCAAGTGCAATTGATCCAATGGTCTTCTTCATGGTTTCTCCTTCCATTTTGGGATTGCGAGCGGCCGGTTGTTCCGGCGCATTGAACGTCAGCCCGTACTCTCCACGAGCTGATCTTCGTAAGCAAAAAGGGCCGACGATCCTCCCGTGTGCAAGAAGAGCACGTTGTCCGTCGGCTTGAAAAGGCCCTGTCGCACAAGACCGATAAGTCCAGCCATGCCCTTTGCGGAATAGACCGGGTCAAGAAGAATGCCCTCCATTCGGGCGGTGAGCGCGATCGCCTCAAGAGTTGAGGGAGCGGGAATGCCATAACCTTCCCCGACATAACCGTCGTCCACCAGCACCTTGCTGACCGGGGCGCTCGGGGCCTCCAGTTTCTCCAGGGTGAGCTTCACCAGCTTGTGCACCGCCTGGATCTGGCGTTCGCGCGGCTGGCGCACGCTGACCCCCATCACCGGCAGATCGAGGCCAAGAGCATGGAACCCGGCGACGAGGCCCGCCTGGGTGCCGGTGCTGCCGGTACCCATGACCAGCCAGTCAAAACGGGTCCCCGAGGCTGTCGCCTGCGTGGCGATCTCCTGCGCGCAGGAGGCATAACCCAACGCACCGGTGGCGTTGGAACCGCCGCCGGGAATGAAGAAGGGCCTGTGACCGTCGGCTTTCAGTTTTTCCGTCACTTCAGCGGCTTCCGCATTCATGTCCAGCCCGGATGGCCGGAATTCCATCGTTGCGCCAAAAATCCTGTCGAGGAACACATTGCCGGTGGTTTCATAGGACTCACCGCGGCCAGGCACCCGGCGCTCCAGCAGGGCGTGGCATTTCATGCCGACCTTGCAGGCGGCAGCCGCGGTCTGGCGGACATGGTTCGATTGTACCGCGCCTTGGGTCACAAGCATGTCCGCGTTGGCCTGCAGCGCTTCACCCACCAGAAACTCAAGCTTGCGCGTTTTGTTGCCGCCTGTTGCGAGGCCCGTGCAATCGTCTCGCTTGATAAACAGGTTCGGCCCGCCGAGTTCCTCGCTCAGCCGCACCATCGGTTCGACGGGTGTTGGCTGGTGGCACAGACCCACTCTTGGGAAACGGCTGAAGTCAATCTTGCTGTCGTGGCTGACGGGCGCGGCGGACAGGTTCATCGGTGCTCCTGGAACTCACGTGGTCTGGGAATGCAAAGTGACCCATTCCGCCCGTTGCGGCCAATGTCATGTTCACCTAACATTATGCAGCATTTGCATGAGGGTGTGCCGGGCGATGGATTTTCAATGGTTCAAAGACCTGGGGAACCTTTCTCGCACCGGCAATTTCTCCCAGGCTGCGGAGATCGGAAACATCAGCCAGCCGGCCTTCAGCCGCCGGATCAAGGCGCTGGAGGCCTGGGTCGGCGTCGACCTCGTAGACCGGTCAACCCATCCGGTGGCGCTCACCAGCGCCGGTCGGCAAATGCTTGAAGCCGGTGAGCAGGCGTTGGCGAGAGTGGAAACCGAACGCAGTCAGATCCGTGACGCCCATGCTCTGCCCGACCAGTATGTGGTCACGTTCGGTGCGCAGCATTCGATCGGCTGGCGCTTCTACCCAGCATGGCTTCAGGCCTTCGAGGCCGCCTTCGGACCGATAATGTCTCGCCTGCGGGCTGACGATCTGCCGAGCTGTCTAAAAGATCTTCAGTCCGGCCAGATCGATTTCGTGATCGCCTACGACAGTGCCTATGCGCGAACGGCCGATCGTTTGCCCTCCCTCCAGTCTGTTTTGATCGGAGAGGATACATTGCTTCCGGTCTGCAAGTGCACGCCGTCCGGTGAGCCGATGTTTGCCTTGTCCAGCAACGGACCCATCAGCGCGCCGTATCTGAGGTTTGGCGAGGGCGCGCCGATCAGCGCCCATATCGAGCCGCTGCTGGCTGAACACGGGCTCCTGTCGAACCTGACGGTCGTCTATGAGAACTCCATGGCCGGCGCTTTGAGGATCCGGGCGAGGGAAGGGGCCGGCATAGCCTGGCTGCCAAAAACCCTTGTTGCGCCGGATCTGGAAGCCGGGCTCCTGATCCAGATCGGGGACGCCGGCTGGGAGACAAAGCTGGAGATCCGCCTTCACCGCCTGGTGCAGCACGCAAATCCCCTGACCCGGAAAATCTGGTCGTTCCTGAATATCCGCGAACAAGTCCCGCTGCTTGCCGGTGCCCAAAACCGCCCCTGAAGCAACTCAGGTCAGATAAGAGCCGTAATGTTTTGGAAAAGTTGGTGAGCCCGCACGGGTTCGAACCGTGGACCTACTGATTAAAAGTCAGTTGCTCTACCAGCTGAGCTACGGGCTCGGTCACCAGGATGAGCCGGTGCATATCCCACTCACCGGGCGGTATCAACCTCTAAATCCCTCCGGTCGGCCGCCGGTTCCTCAGCCTGCCCGGGCGAAAAGGGCGCGGGGGTCTTCTGACTGTTTCTTCGGGAGAAACGGAAGTTCGCACACGATTGCCGATCGCTCGTCGCGCCATGCGGTGACAGTCATCCGATTGCCGATCGTGCTGCAGTCCGTTGCCACCAGCCCGAGAGCTATGTTGCAACCGAGGCGGGGGGAGAAGGCAAGACTGGTGAGGTTGCCCACCGCATTGCCATCCGACATCAGGGGCCACACTTCCTCGTTCGGCGGAATAGGGTCGCCGTCAAGGCGAAGGCCGACAAGCCGAAGTGCGGGGGCCTCCTTTTGCAGCTTCTCCAAAGCAGCGCGACCGATGAAATCCGTGCCGGCCTCAAGGTTCACGAGCCGGCCAAGCCCAAGTTCGTACGGGGTGTTCTCAACTGTCATGTCCAGGCCCTGGGAGAGTATGCCGGACTCAATCCGGCGGATGTGGTTGACTGCACCGGGGGCGGCACCACAGTCCTCACCCGCTTCCAGCAGGGCGTCGAACAGCGCCGTCCCAAGTTTCGCATCCGCCAGGTAGATCTCGTAGCCGAATTCCCCGCTCCATCCGGTGCGCGAAACGATGAGTTCGGCACCCTCAAAAGCAACCCGCGTCAGCCAGTAGTATCTGAGATCCAGGACCTGTTCGCCAAATATGCCGGCAAGAAGTTTCGGTGATTTGGGTCCTTGGACCTGGACGACGGACACCTCAGCATCCCGGATGCGTACGTCCATACCGGCGTTGACGAGCACGCCGCGCATCCACAGTTCAAGATCCACGTCGGATGTAGAGAGCCAGAACCGGTCCTCGTCCAGCCGCAGGATGATCGGATCGCAAACGATCCCGCCCTCGGCGCTGGTGATCAGGGCATACTTGCATTGGTTTACAGCACATTTCGTCATGTTCCGCGGCGTGAGGTACTGCACGAATCGCTGCGCGTCCGGACCGGTAACCTCGATCTGCCGCTCGCCCATCGCAGGCCAGATGCCGACATTGTTGATGACGTTCCAGTACTCCGTGAGGGCATCTGAGAAGGTGCTGGAGATATAGGTTCTGTTGTAGACGGAATACGTCCGGCAGCCGTGCTTCCAGGCCGCATCGAAAAAAGCGCCTTTCCGGATGCGCGGCTGGAAATTCATCGCGGCGCCTTTGTGGGGACCCATTGCGCTCTTTTCCTTCAGGCGGATTGTGCAACAGCGGGCTTATGAACCGAAAGAACCGCCCGTTGCAATCTTGGCCTGTGCTGATTCTCACAGACAGCAGCCCTGGGGTGACAGTATCACCTGATCATCTCATACGGTCCCACGATGCGAGGACAGGAGGCAAGGTCATGAACAGTAAAGCGATGAGTGCAGCATTTGCGGCCGGTATCTTCTTCGTGAGCCTGGTGTTCCTGGCGCCGATCAAACAGGATCAAGCGAATGCATCTGCTGTTGAGAATGCGCCAAGGACCACGGTGATTTACAAAAGCACCGTGGCGCCCTCGACAGCCGAAATCGTCCGGGCGGCCTGCCAGATTTCCCAGTGTCTTGACGTTTGAGAGATGCCGGGCAACTTGAAGTAACGCCCATAGAGACGCTCCTTGCTCTCTAGCCGATCCCGAGGCTCTGAACCCGGTCGCCCGTGATCGATCCGCGCCTTGAGCTGATCCGGCCCGAATAGGCCCCGAACCAGCTCCATTCTCCCGACAGCTTCCCATATTCCATCTTCGGGCACCGGTTCATCACAACTGAAAGTCCCGCATCCTCGGCCCTGGCCGCCGCCTCCTGATTGCGTACGCCCAATTGCATCCAGATGACCGAAGGCCTGGGATCGAGCTGAAGAGCCTCGTCGGTTATCGGTCCCGCAGCCTCGGCGTTCCTGAAGATATCGACCATGTCGACCGGCTCGGGGATATCAGACAGACTCGCATAGACGGTTTCGCCAAGGATCAGCTGGCCGGCAAGACCGGGATTGACCGGAATCGCGCGGTAGCCCTTCTGCTGCATGTACATCATCGCCATGTAGGAGGGGCGGATGTCCTTCGCCGATGCCCCCACGAAGGCGATCGTGTGGACGGACTTGAGAATTCGCCGGATGTAACTGTTCGAATAGGAACTATGGTCCATCAGTTTACGACGCTCCTGAACTGGTCCCACATTACAGCATCGCAAGGCGCAGGGCAAAAACCACGCTGCTTTAGTCGTCCAGGAAGTCACCGCACCTCGGTGCGGGCGCCGTGCCCCAGGGCATGATCGGAACGGTTGATGTGGAGTTCTTGGGAGAACCGTCGATCAGCTTGTCGGAATAGCTGAGATAGACGAGGACGTTCCGCTTGGCATCGCACCCCCGCACGATCTGCATCTTCTTGAAGAAGATGGAGCGCCGCTCCCGGTACACGCGATCGCCTTGTTCAAACTTTTCCTTGAACTTGACCGGCCCTACCTGCCGGCATGCAAGTGAGATGTCCGACAGCTGTTCGGCCAGGCCCGCCCAGCCGATCCACCCGCCTTTTTCCGGCACAGTGAAATGACAGGCGACACCCTCTATGATCGGGTCATCGATCGCGTAGGTCGCAAGCTTGTGGTCGGGAGACAGCAGTTTGAACACGGTCGATTTCTTGAAGATCAGATCGGGATCGTCTGCAGCATGAGCGGGCAGGGCAAGGACGAGTGCCAGAAAAACAGCGCCAACAATTCTCAGCACGGGATCAGATCTCCAAGGCCAGAACGGATTATGATACCGACGCCATCGCCGCGAAGGCCTGATCCAGGTCAGCCTTCAGGTCGTCTGCATCCTCCAGACCGATATGGAGGCGCACGCCAGGCCCTTCATGGGGCCAAACTGTCGCACTGCGGTAGGAGCTCGGATTGAACGGCACCGCGAGGCTTTCGTAACCGCCCCAGGAAAAGCCCATCCCGAAGTACTCAAGACTGTCGAAGAACGCCGCGACACCTTCCTCCGGCACAGGCTTCAGAGCCAGCGACATCAACCCGCTGGCTCCGCTGAAATCCCGTTTCCAGATGTCGTGTCCGGGGCAGGAGGGCAGGGCCGGGTAAAGCACCGCCTCCACCTCTCCTCGGTCCTCGAGCCAGGAAGCGATCTCGAGTGCGTTCCGCATGTGCCGTTCCAGCCTGACGTCGAGGGTCCTGAGGCCCCTCTGGCCCAGATAAATGTCGTCCGGTCCGGCGCAGCTGCCGATCAACTCCCAATACTGATTGAGCCGCGGCCAGAGCGCCTCGGTGACGGTGATGGTCCCGAGCATGGCATCGGAGTGGCCGACTATATACTTTGTTCCGGCCTGCACCGATATATCGCAGCCATGCTCGAATGCCTTGAAGTAGTGCCCACCCGACCACGTGTTGTCCGTTGAAACCAGAACGCCTTTCGGTTTGGCGGCAGACACAATGGCGGGAATGTCCTGGACTTCCATGGTCTGGGATCCAGGGCACTCGGTATAAACCAGCTTTGTATTGTCGCGGATGAGCTCGGCGATCCCTGCGCCGATGCAGGGATCGTAGTACTCCGTCTCAATTCCCAGATTGGCGAGGACCTCGTCGCAGAACATCCGGGTTGGCCGGTAGGTTGAGTCCGTGATCAGGATATGATCGCCGGCTTCGACGAAGGAAAGCAGCATCGTGGTGATGGCCGAGAGGCCCGAAGGGCAAAGTTTTGTCCCGTATCCGCCCTCCAGGCTGGAGACCGCCTCCTCGAGTGCTTCCATGGTTGGTGTGAGCCGTCGGCCATACACATACCGGTTCTGCTTGTTTTTTATGGCTTCGTAGCTGGGATAGAACACGGTGGATGCGTGGTAGACTGGCGGGTTCACGAATCCGTGGTTTTCCGCCGGATATCTGCCGGAATGGACGATGCTCGTGTTCGGTTTCGGCGCTGGGATTTTTGCATTCTTCCTCGTCATGGCGTCGTCATCCTGCGGCTGTGACTGGCGGTCTGGTGGGGGTCGCGTCATAAACCAAGAGCAGCGGGAATGCATCTCGGCTCTTGACCAATTGCGCCTTTTCGCGCCAATAAGCCACTCATGAGGGCGATTTATCCCCCTCTGGGAGTAAAAAACTACCACAACGAAAATTCGCGTTGACGTGTTCCGGGTGACGAAACAGAGTTTTGTGGGCGCCTTCTGAGTGAGGGGGGCGTGCCGTTGCACGCGCGCGGGTTTTGCTTCAAATGACAAAGGGTCAGATATGAAAACCAAATTCCTGTCGTTGGCTGCTGGCGCAGCCATCAGCATGGCCGCAGTTCAGGCGTCGGCCGCTACTCTGGACGACGTGAAGGCAAAAGGCCACGTCCAGTGCGGTGTGAGCCAGGGGCTTGCAGGCTTCTCCAACCCTGACGACAAAGGCAACTGGACCGGTCTGGACGTTGACGTCTGCCGCGCTGTTGCAGCCGCTGTCTTCGGCGATGCCGGCAAGGTCAAGTACACCCCGCTGTCCGCTAAAGAACGCTTCACTGCCCTGCAGTCCGGCGAAGTCGACATGCTGTCCCGTAACACGACCTGGACCGCGACGCGCGACACGGCTCTCGGCCTCAACTTCGCTGGCGTCAACTACTACGACGGTCAGGGCTTCATGGTCCGCAAGTCGCTTGGCGTGACCTCGGCTACTCAGCTGAACGGTGCTGCTGTGTGCACCAACACCGGCACAACCACCGAGCTCAACGTTGCTGACTACTTCCGTGCAAACAACATGCAGTACGAAGTTGTCGCGTTCGAAAAAGCCGACGAAGTTGTGCAGGCCTACGACAAAGGCCGTTGCGACGTTTACACCACTGACGCCTCCGGCCTGTATTCGCAGCGCCTGAAGCTGACCAACGCTGCAGAGCACGTGGTTCTGCCGGAAATCATTTCCAAAGAGCCGCTCGGCCCGGTCGTCCGTCAGGGCGATGACGGCTGGTTCAACCTCGTGAAGTGGACGCTGTTCGCAATGGTCAACGCCGAAGAACTTGGCGTGACCTCCGGGAACGTCGACGAAATGAAGAACTCCAACAACCCGGCCATCAAGCGTCTTCTGGGCGTCGAAGGCAATTTCGGTGAAAACCTCGGCGTCGGCAACGACTGGGGCTACAACATCGTCAAGCAGGTCGGCAACTATGGCGAGTCCTTTGACGCCAACGTTGGTCCGGATACTCCGCTTGGCATCGCCCGGGGCGTGAACGCTCTGTGGTCCAAGGGCGGGATCATGTACGCACCGCCGATCCGCTAAGGGTCTTTAACGCATCGAGAAGGCCCGGACACCGCAGGTGGCACAAAATGTGACACTTGCGTGTCCGGGCCTTCTTTTTTGTCTTGAACCATCTACGACTTTCGGGTGAGAGTGGTGAGGAGTGAAGCTTGCCAAGATGAGGCAACAGCGTCTGGCAGCGCTATAGAGTAACCGGTTCGGCGGCCGTTTGAGGGAAACGGGCCCGGATCAGCTGGGAGGGACAGTTCGGCAATGTCTGCTGAAACTCAAGCGGCCGAGGAAGCGAAAGTTCCGCTTTGGAACGATCCGAAAGTCCGGGCGCTCGTATCGCAAGCCATCTTGGTCATTCTGGTCGTCTGGTTCGGCTACGAGATCGTCAACAACACGTTGGTCAACCTGGAGAAACGCAAGATCGCGTCCGGGTTCGGTTTCCTGAACACCACCGCCAGTTTCGGGATTATCCAGTCGCTTATCCCGTATTCGGAGGCCTCAAGCTACGGGCGGGTCTTCGTGGTCGGGCTGTTGAACACGATTCTTGTCGGGGTCATCGGGATCATCCTCGCCACAATCCTGGGCTTCGTCGTCGGGATCATGCGGCTTTCGAAGAACTGGGTTGTTGCCAAGATCGCGACCGTTTACGTCGAGACGCTCCGCAACCTTCCGCTGCTCCTGCAGATCTTCTTCTGGTATTTCGGCGTGCTGAGCGCGCTGCCGAGCGCCCGCAACTCGCTGAGCCTGTTCAATGACTCAGTCTTCCTGAACAGCCGGGGGCTTTATCTGCCGAAACCGATTTTCGAATCCGGTTCCAGCTTGATCTTTATTGGACTGCTGATCGGCTTGGTTGCTGCGCCCATGGTCGCCCGCTGGGCGCGGAAAAGGCAGGAAGCAACAGGTGAGCAATTTCCGATCTTCTGGTCGTCTGTTGGCCTGATAATCGGCCTCCCCATACTGGGATACCTGCTTTCCGGTCTGCCTGTATCTGTAGAGTTCTCCACCAAAGGCACCTTCAATCTTTCCGGCGGCTTACAGGTCATCCCGGAATTTGTCGCTCTTGTCCTTGCGCTGTCGTTTTACACTGCGTCCTTCATCGCGGAAATCGTACGTGCCGGCATTCTGGCGGTGAGCCACGGCCAGACCGAGGCTTCCCACGCGCTAGGGTTGCGTAACGGGCCAACGCTCCGGCTGGTCGTTATCCCACAGGCGCTGCGAGTTATCATCCCGCCGCTGACGAGCCAGTATCTCAATCTGACGAAGAACTCGTCTCTGGCGGTGGCGATTGCCTATCCGGATCTGGTGTCCGTGTTTGCCGGAACGGTCCTGAACCAGACCGGCCAGGCGGTGGAAATCCTTCTGATGACCATGGGTGTCTACCTGACGCTTAGCCTTCTCACCTCTCTCTTTATGAACTGGTACAACGCCAAGATGGCGTTGACGGAGCGCTAGTCATGGCAGGCGAACCCAAAATTGAAGCTTACGTCCGTACGGAAATGGCGCCGACCATGGCGCCGCCTCCTTCAACCGTCGGGATTATGGGCTGGGTGAGAGCCAACCTGTTTTCAGACTGGTTTAACACGATCCTGACCCTGCTGGGGCTTTACGTAACGTACTTGCTGATTTCGACGATTGTCGACTGGGCGTTCCTCCGCGCAGTCTGGACGGGCGAGAACAACAAGGCGTGTCTCGCACAGGAGGTCGGATTTGAAGTCGGTGCCTGCTGGGCGTTTGTGAAGGCGAAGTTTCCGCAGTTCGTCTATGGCAGGTATCCGCTCGAGGAACGCTGGCGTGTCGATTTGACATTCCTGGTCGGGGCAGTTGGGCTGGCCTGGGTCCTGCTGGAGAACGTCCCGTGGCGTAAATGGGTCGGTATCTTCATGCTGGCAGGTTATCCGATCCTTGCGTTCATCCTTTTGAGCGGTGGTAACCTCGACATCAGTGGCGGGACCTGGCTGTTCTGGATCATCGTTGCGGCCCTGGTCTTCGGCGCAGTCGCACTGTGGGGTATGCGGGCGAAGAATGCGGGAGAGGATTTTGACCTGGGTACGGCCATGATCGTACCGGCCGGAATCTTCGGCTATTTGTTCATCGTTCTGCTCCTCCTGTCCTTCAACTTCGGCCTCTCACATGTTGAGACGCCGCTCTGGGGCGGATTGCTCGTGACGCTGGTGGTGGCCATTACGGGCATTGTGGCGTCCCTGCCGATCGGCATTCTGCTGGCTCTCGGCCGGCGGTCGTCCATGCCGGTGGTCCGGATGGCGTCCGTGATCTTCATTGAGTTCTGGCGCGGCGTGCCGCTGATCACCGTTCTTTTCATGAGTTCGGTGATGCTACCGCTGTTCCTGCCGGAAGGGGTCAATTTCGACAAGCTCCTGCGTTGCCTGATCGGTGTGGCCCTGTTCTCGGCCGCCTACATGGCCGAGGTGGTGCGCGGCGGTCTGCAGGCCATTCCCAAGGGTCAGTATGAGGGCGCCATGGCGCTGGGGCTGCCCTACTGGAAGATGATGAACCTGATCGTTCTTCCGCAGGCGCTGAAACTCGTGATCCCGGGTATCGTGAATACCTTCATCGGGCTCTTCAAGGATACGACCCTGGTCCTGATCATCGGTCTGTTCGATCTCCTCGGGATCATCCAGCTCAATGTGACGGCCGACGCAAAGTGGTTCGCACCTTCGGTCCATATCACGGCCTACGTCTTTGCTGGCCTGGTGTTCTGGATCTTCTGTTTCGGCATGTCCCGCTATTCGATCTACATGGAAAACAAGCTCCATACGGGGCACAAACGGTGAGTGAGGGAACCTAGAGATGGCTGCAAAGGCGAAGAAAGCGGCAGAAGCCGAGTCGAAGATGCACATATCAGACGAGGTCGCCATCCAGATCTCCGGTATGAACAAGTGGTATGGCGATTTCCATGTCCTGCGTGACATCAACCTGACGGTCTACGAGGGCGAGCGCATCGTTGTCTGTGGCCCGTCGGGCTCGGGCAAATCGACCCTGATACGCTGCATCAACCGGTTGGAAGAGCACCAGAAGGGGCAGATCGTTGTTGACGGCATCGAACTCACCAATGACGTCAAGAAGATTGATGAGATCCGCCGCGAAGTGGGAATGGTGTTCCAGCACTTCAATCTGTTCCCGCATTTGACCATTCTGCAGAACTGCACGCTGGCACCAATCTGGGTGCGCAAGATGCCCAAGGCGGACGCCGAAGAGGTTGCGATGGAATATCTCACGCGCGTCAAGATCCCCGAGCAGGCCAACAAGTATCCCGGTCAGCTTTCGGGCGGACAGCAGCAGCGCGTGGCCATCGCGCGCTCCCTCTGCATGAACCCCAAGATCATGCTGTTCGATGAGCCGACGTCGGCGCTCGATCCGGAAATGATCAAGGAAGTGCTCGACGTGATGGTCGATCTCGCCCGCGAAGGCATGACTATGATCAGCGTGACCCACGAAATGGGCTTTGCCCGTCAGGTCGCCAACCGCGTCATCTTCATGGATGAAGGACAGATCATTGAGCAAAACGAGCCCGAAGAGTTCTTCACCAGCCCGAAGAGCGACCGGACCAAGCTCTTCCTGAGCCAGATCCTCCACTGATACTAATCCGGCCGCCTGAGCGCATCAGCGGTACGTACCGCCGCTATTCCAGAGGATACATTTCCTTGTCTTTCTGGGCGTAGGGCGTGAACCCGCATTTTTGGTACAAGGGCAAGGCGGCCGGATGATCCAGCGTACACGTCTCCACGTGTAGCCGATCCGGGTTGCGCGACCATGCAATCTTGATTGCCTGCGCCAGAAGATAGCGGCCAAGGCCTTGGCCGGCCGCCTCGGGAAAGAGACCGAAATAGGCGAGTTCGACCTCCGGCAGGCTCCGGAAATCAAGCTCGAAGTAGCCTGCGGGGCACCCGTCACAGAGCAGCACGTAGGTCTCGTAGCTCTCGTCATGGACGACTTGCGCGAGGACCGCATCCGGCACGCGCTTGCGGTCAATCCATAGGTAGTCAGCGCCGACCGTGTCGTAGAGATAACGGATGTAGTGAACCGGCGGCTTTTCCGCCCTGACAAGCGCGATCTTGCGGGCAGGGACAGGCACGTTTAGAAGCGGTTCTGCCCGCATGTCCAGATAGGTGACTGTTGTGGGTACCGGTTCAGGCGGCGTGTGGCCGCCTTTTGGTTTGCTGTTGGAATTCGCTGGTTTCGGTACCGCGCCTGGCGGTTTTCCGATCTTGCTCATCGGCCAGGGCCACTTTCGAGGGGCAGGCTCTCGTCGCTGCCCCAGTCGGTCCAGGAGCCGTCATACAGCACGACATCCTTGTGGCCGATAATGTCCAGACCAAGCGCAAGGATTGCCGCCGTAACTCCCGAGCCGCAGGTGGTGGTGACCGGCCTTGCCGGATCAACCCCCGAATCCGCGAAAACGCCCGCGATTTCTTCGGCATTCCTCAAGGTACCGTCGGGGTTAAGGAGACGCGCATAGTGGACGTTCAGACTGCCCGGGATGTGTCCGGACCTGAGACCGGCGCGAGGCTCGATTTCCTCTCCGGCGAACCTGGGTGCAGAGCGCGCATCAACAACCTGGCGATTGCCGTCCTGGCTGGCTTTCCTGACATCGTCCTTGTCGCTGACCATGGTCGACTGGAAACGGGCGCTGAAATGCCGTTCCTGGCGCGGCCTCGGTTCATCGAAATCCAGAGATCGGCCCTCGGCCTTCCATTTCTTCAGACCGCCGTCAAGAATCGCCACATCATCGTGTCCGAAGATTCTGAACATCCACCACGCCCGTGCGGCCGAGAACAGCCCCTTGGTGTCGTAGACGATAACCCGGTTGCCATCGCCAACCCCCATCTTGCGCATGCGGGAAGCAAACTTCTCCGGCGGCGGTAGCATGTGCGGGAGATCCGAAGCCGTATCTGAGAGATCCTCAAGGTCGAAAAAAATCGCTCCGGGTATGTGCTCCTCGAGGAATTCTGCCCTCGCGTCCCGACCTTCTGTCGGCAGATGCGATGAGGCATCCATGATTACCACATCCGGCGCAGACATGTGCGCTTCAAGCCATTCCGTCGAAACCAACCACTTGCTCACATCCGCCTCTCAATCAGTATCTGGTTTCACTGCAAAGTACTGCCTACAGCAACAGATTCGAACCCAATGACAAATCAAACCCGGCGCAAAACGGGTCGCGTCAAACACGTCGGACCACCTTCGCATTTTACGCACAGCTCGGCTCCGTCAAAGGTCTCGATGCGACATCCGGCCGAGGTCAATGCGGCTTCCGTTCCCGGATAGCCCGCAATCATAACACCGTGGCGGGGTGCAAGTGCCAGAACATTGAGATTCAGGCCATTGCTTGCCTCAAACTCCTCGACCGGTGCGGCGACCATCCGCACGCCAAGATCCTGCAAGACCTGAAAGAGGCCGACTGGAAACAACGGTTCGTATATCAGGGCAAGGTCATGATCGAGCAGGCTGATGATAGACATCAGATGGAGGCATGCATCGGGACCGGTATACATCGGCAAATCAAAGCACAGAACGTCCACCTCGAGCGGCGCGAGAAGGTGCCGGAGTTGGCCGATTCCCGCATCATTGGTTCTAAATCCCCGACCGACTGCTAGGGTCCGGCTGTTCAGCCAGAGACAGTCGCCGGCCTCCACCATGCCGGGAGCCTCGATGATGCCCAGAACGGGCACGTCGGCTCGCTCATAATAGTCCCTGTGTGCTTGGGTTTCTCCGCGCCGCAGCGGCTTGCCCATGTGCAGCAGGATGGCACCTTCGTCTGTCACCAGGGACGGATCATGGGTGAACACGGCATCCGCAAGGCCGTCGGCAGACGGAGACAGCCATTCGATCTCCGCTCCTGAACTCTCGACGATGCCAGCGAACGCCCGATGCTGACGCACAAGCAAATCACCGTCCAGTTCGCCGGCATAATGCCAGACATCCGGGTCCGCATTGGCCATTGCCGCTCCGGGCTCGTGCATCATCACCCGCGCCAGGGCGGACACCATATCCTGTGCGCCGTAGCTATTCATTACCCTGAACTCTTTCCAGTTGAGGTGCATCGGCACCCAGGAGTTTGATCGCGTTTGCGGCAGTAAGTGCGGTACAGAACTCGCCGTGCAGATTTGCCACCGTCATCGTATGGACCAGTTCGGGATCATGATCGATTCCGTCCGGACCGATCCGATTGGTTGTCGCGCAGGCATCTTCCACAAGGTAAGTGTCGAACCCCATGTTGCCGGCCATCCGCACAGTCGTCTCGACGCACATGTTGGTGAAAAACCCCACCACGACCAGCCGCCTGACGCCCAGACGGCGCAGATCCAGCTCCAGGCTGGTGCCCAGGAAGCCGCTGTTGACGTCCTTTGTCACAACGATTTCCTCAGGCGCCGGTTCAAGATGTACCTTCCAGCGACCGCCGGGCCCGGAGAGTTTCAGGGGCGAGGCCGCTTCCCTGGAATCGTGCTGGGTGTAAAGCACCGGAAATTCGTGACTGCGCCAGGCACCCAGCAGCTGTCGCATCGCATCCTCTGCGCCTGGATTGTTTCGGCGGCCAGACGCGCC
>JBCCEL010000092.1:0-17870 GCA_039030315.1 Pseudomonadota bacterium | reverse complement strand
CCCCTAGTCTGCTGCCGGAACCTCCTCATCGGCTTCTCCAGGTTCAGGCAGAGGATCGCGTGTCACCTGCTCATCCTGCCCCGTCGACCTCAGGACCAGGAGCACCATAGCACAAGCGCCGAGACAGAGCGCAATCAGGAACCAGTTGAAGTGGATCACATGCGCCCGCACGCTTCCCGCCCACCAGAGAACGGCGGCGGCAAGAGCCAGAAGACCCCAATGAAACGGCTTGCCCAGAAAGATCTCACGCATCGCCTGTCTCCTGCGCCGGCTGCCTGCCGTTCGCCATGCGCGTGCCCAGGGCAGCCGCGGCGATGACAACGCCAATGATGAGGAGGATGTAGCCCCGTGCGCCATAAATCTCCGTGTTCGGCGGCACCAGCATCAGAGCCGCAGCAACCAGGACCATGAGCCGCTGTGCGGTGCCGAGCGGGCCGCGGAACCAGCCCTCCAATCCGACAGACAACACCCAGAGCCCGGCCAGAACCAGGGCCGAGGAAACCGCGGTCATCCAGATCGGACCGACGAACAGCAGGGACGGATTGTAAACGAAGACCAGGGGAACGAGATACTTGGCGATGCCGACCCGCGTGGATTCGATCGCCGTGGCGAGCGGCGGCGTCTTGGCGATCGCCGCGCCGGCGAACGAGGCCAGAGCCACCGGCGGCGTGATGCTGGAAACGACGCCGAAGTAGAACGCGAACATGTGGGCGGCGATGGGCTCGATCCCGATCTTGACCAGCGCCGGGACGATCAGGGCCGCAACGGTGATGTAGACCGCGGTGGTCGTGATGCCCATGCCGAGAATGATCGAGGCGACGCCCGTCAGCGCCAGCAGCACCAGGAGATTGCCGCCGGCAAGATCGATCACCGACTGGGTGAATTTGAGCCCGAGGCCCGAGACGAAGACCGAACCGATGATCAGGCCGGCGCAGGCGCAAGCAACGGAGACCGGGACCGTGGTCCGCACTCCTGCCTCGAACGCGGCGAGGATATCGACAGGGCTCATCCGCGTGGCCGGATTGATGAAGCTCAGCAGCAGCAACGACATCAGCCCGAAGAAGGCCGACTTCATGGGCGTGTAGCCGTAGAGCAGGAAGCTGACGAGCACGAGCAGCGCAATCAGCAGGTGCCAGCCACGGGCCAGCACATCGCGGGTGCGCGGCAGTTCTTCGCGGGAGATCGAGCCGATATTGTGCTTGTCCGCCTCAAGGTGGACCATGAAGTAGACGGTGGCGAAATAGAGAAACGCCGGGATGATGGCCGCCACGATGATCGTGACATAGGGCACGGCCAGGAACTCGGCCATGATGAAGGCCGCCGCCCCCATGATCGGCGGCGTGATCTGGCCGCCGGAAGAGGCACAGGCCTCCACGGCCGCAGCGAACTTGCCCCGGTAGCCCACCCGCTTCATCAGCGGGATCGTAAACGAACCTGTGGTGACCACGTTCGCCACCGCGGAACCGGAGACCGTCCCCATGAAGCCGGACGCCACGGCCGATGCCTTGGCGGGCCCGCCAATCCGGTGTCCAGTCAGACTGACTGCGAGATCAATGAAGAACTTGCCCGCACCGGAGCGGATCAGGACCGCCCCGAAGATGATAAACAGGATGATGTATGTCGCGCAAACATGCAGTGGGATGCCAAAAATTCCATCTGACGACATGAAGAGCGTGTCGACGAATTTACCCCAACGCACCGGCGGTCCGTAAAAGAAGCCGAAGAACTTTTCCGCGTTGAGCGCATGGAACATGAAGAAGCCGGTGATGATCACCATGGCCCAGCCCACGGCTCGGCGGGTCGCCTCGAACACCAGGAAGATGAGAATGCCGCCGACAACAAGATCAGGCAGATCCTTCTCGCCATAGCGCATATGGAAGGCGTTGATGTCCCAGATCGTCCAGAGCTGGACGAACAGCACCAGGCCCACAAGCACCAGATCTATGCCCAGCCCTGCCAGACGCAGGGCATTCTTGCTGTCGCCGGGGATCAGCACCGGATCGCGCATCGATTTGCGAAACAGTGGATACATGAGCACCGCCAGGGTCAGCATGACGGTCAGATGGACAGAGCGGAACGACCGGCCTTCAGGCGTGCCGAACACCGCCGTGAACAAATGAAAGAACGCCAGTCCGATCGAGATGGTGGCACAGAAGAACAGGAGCCCGTTGGCCCAGGTCAGCCGCCGGTCGATCAGCAGCCGTTCAAGGAATCCGAGTTCCTGTTTCTCGCGGTAGTCCAGTGGACTGGCGGCGTCGGACATGCTCACCCCAAGCGGCCCCTCCCCTGATGGGGAAGGGCCAGAGTCTGTTGTGGTCTAAGCTGGACAGACGCTAGCTGGCCGCCTTGACGCCCAGTTCGTCGTAGCACTTCTGTGCGCCCGGATGGACCGGGATGGCCACACCGTCCAGCGCCTTGGACTGCTCCACGCGCTTCCAGACCGATTTCACCTCGGCGAACGTGCCGTGGTTTTTCCAAAAGACCTTGCACATGTTGTAGACGAGGTCGTCCGGCAGGTCCTTGTGCACAACCATGTTCACAACGATGCCGAGGGAATGCAGATCCTTGTCCAGAGACTTGTAGACGCCTGCTGGCATCTTGCCGGGGATATAGCCGGGATTGGCCGCGATGATCGCCTTCTGGTCCGCTTCGGGAAGCCCGATGAAGCGGATGCCCGGGGATTGTTCCAGTTCCAGGAAGCTCGCCTGCGGCATGTTGGTTGCGGCCATGAAGACATCGATATGGCCGTCCTTCATGAGCGCGACGGACTCAGTGTAGTTCACATGGTGAACGGTTCCACCGCTGGACTTGATGTCGTCAAAGGAGATCCCGTAGTGTTTCAGAATGCTCTCGGCGAACGCGGTACCAGTCCACTTGGCCTTGCCGGGGCTGATGTTCTTGCCCTTCATATCGGCGAAAGTCTGAATTTCGCTGTCCTTGCGCACCGCCACATGGAACATGGATCCGTAGAGCGTCGCGAAATGGCGGACATTGGGCTGGGCCTTCTTGAACTTGCCCTTGCCGTTGAAGCCGTTTGCTGTGGTGTGGGCGTAGGAGAAGCCGACTTCGGCGTCGCCACCGTTCACCGACAAGACGTTCGAGATGCCCCCGCCGGAGGTGTTCGACGTCGAAATACCGTCGATCGATTCCTGCATCACCTGCATGATCTTGGCGCCGAGGGGATACCAGGACCCGCCAGACGGCCCGGACACCATTCGAACGAAGGTATCGGCCGATGCGGCGCTTGTGCCTGCCGCCAGCGCCAGGGCTGCAGTTGCGACCATTAGCTTGAATTTCATGGGGTTCCTCCTGTCTCTGGGTTGTTGTGGCCCCAGACTACCGGTTGAACCGGTAAAATCAACGGGCGTGCCGCTCTGCAGGATGGGAAGTTTGAGATTCCAGGCCGCAGGTCCGGGCAAAAGTGGATCGTACAGGATTGGCCGAACTGGCTATTTCTCCCAGACCACCCGGCAGTTAAGCCGCAATCTGGTGCGGCCATAGGGAGGAGAACGATATGAACGCAAAGTCGAAGATTGAAGGTCTGGAAGAACTCTACCCGCGGCCTCTTTCCGGAGCACCAGTGACTAGCCTGCCGTCGGCCATGATCCCGGCCCGGACCGAGCTCGCCGGCGAAGTCGTGACCCTGGAACCCCAGGATGCGGAGAGGCATGCCAGGGCCCTCTACGCGGTCTCTCACGGCAGTGACGAGGCCTTGCGCATCTGGGATTACCTTCCGGTTGGTCCCTGGGCGAGCGAGGCGGAATTCGTCGGCGTGATCCGCGGCCACACCGCGAGTTTCGATCCGATCTTCTACACCATCCGCGACAATGCCAGCGGACGCTATGTGGGCCAGGTAAGCTTTCTCGATATCCGTGCCCAGAATGGCGTGATCGAAATCGGCTATATCTGGTTCGCTCCGGAACTCCAACGCACGCGCGGTGCGACGGAAGCGCTCTATCTGACCCTGTGCTATGCCATGGATGACCTCGGCTACAGGCGCATGCAATGGCGCTGCAACTCGCTCAACGCCAAATCCCGCAACGCCGCCCGCCGCCTCGGCTTCCGCTTTGAGGGAATCTTCTACAATCACCTGATCTTCAAGGGGAAGAACCGCGATACAGCCTGGTATTCCATCCTCGATGACGAGTGGCCGGAGGTGAAGCAGATCATCGGGTCGTGGCTGGATGCGTCGAACTTCGAGGCGGACGGCAAGGCCAGGACATCCCTCGCAGAGGCCATGCAGCACCGGAGCCCCTCGACACGGGGCTAGTCCCCGGCCGGGTCTCTGTCAGAACGCGCCGCCCGTTCCCAGGATCCACCAGCCTTCCGGCGATCCTGCATCTTCAGCCTGAGCATTCCCTGGCGGGCCAAATCCGGCTAGCCTGCACGCCGCATCAGTCGACGGGCAGGATGATTGGCCATGAGACCACTGAAACCGATTTCGGATCTGCCGACCCATGAGGTGGTGAACATGCCGCCACATATGGGAGACCAGGATCTGTGGGCGAGCAATGCGGCTCTGCGCGAAGCGGTGGCCCGCGAGGGCGCCGGCTGGGCAGAAACCAGGCTGGCGGCGCTCGGGAAATCCCTCGGGACGGCGGAAAACTTCCACAAGGCAGAACAGGCCAACCGTCAGATACCGGAACTGAAGGCCTTCGACCGCTACGGCCAGCGCATCAACCAGATCGAGTACCATCCCGCCTATCACGACTTGATGGCCCTGGCGATCGGCAACGAAATCCCAAGCCTCGCCTGGAATCACGAGGGCCCCGGGGCGCATGCTGCGCACACGGCCCAATCCTACATGTTCAACCAGATTGAAGGCGGCGTCATGTGCCCCATGGCCATGACCTATTCGGCCATTCCCACGCTTCGGCTGACCCCAGAAGTGGGCAACGAATGGATCCCCCGCCTGCTCTCCACTACCTACGATCCGCGCGACATCCCGGTCACCGACAAATCCGGCGCGACGGTCGGCATGTTCATGACGGAGAAACAGGGCGGATCCGATGTCCGGGCAAACTCCACCCGGGCCGAGCCCGCCGGCAGCGGCACCGGGCCCGGAGCGGCATACCTGCTGACCGGCCACAAGTTCTTCTGTTCAGCGCCCATGTGCGATGCGTTTCTTGTCCTCGCCCACACCGAAACAGGCCTCTCCTGCTTCCTGGTACCGCGCTGGAAGCCGGACGGCGAGCGCAACAATCTCTTGGTCCAGCGCCTCAAGGACAAGCTCGGCAACCGCTCCAATGCCTCCTCAGAGATGGAGTTCCAGGACACCCTGGGCGTAATGGTCGGCGAGGATGGCCGGGGCATCCGGTCCATCATGGAGATGGTGACCGGCAACCGGATCTACTGCGCGATCAGTTCCGCCGCCCTGATGCGCCAGGCCCTGGTGCAGGCGTTGCACCATTGCCGGCATCGGTCCGCTTTCCAGAAGCGCCTTGTGCAACAGCCGCTGATGCAAAATGTTCTGGCGGATCTGGCTATCGAGGTCGAGGCCTCGCTGGCGCTTGCCCTTCGCGTTGCGCGGGCCATGGATGAGGCTCCGGACGATCCGGCCGCCGCCGCCTTCGCCCGGCTCGGAACGGCGGTCGCCAAGTACTGGAACTGCAAGCGTGCGCCGGAACATATTTGTGAATCATCTGAATGCCTTGGCGGTCCCGGTTACATCGAAGATTCAATTATGCCCCGGCTCTACCGGGAGGCGCCGCTGAACAGCATCTGGGAAGGATCGGGCAATGTGATCAGTCTCGACGTCCTGCGGGCACTGGCGCGGGAACCGGAAGCCGCCCCCGCGCTCTTCGCAGAGCTTGAGCTTGCCCGCGGCGGCCATCCGCTGCTGGATGCGGCGGTATCGGAGCTGAAGGATGAACTCGCCGCGCGGGAGGGCCTGGAGTTCCGCGCGCGCCGCATCACCGAGCTCATGGCTCTCACCCTTCAGGGCACACTGCTGGTCAGGCATGCGCCAAACTCAACATCGGATGCCTTCTGTGCGGCGCGCCTTGCCCCGCGCTGGAGCGGCGCCTACGGGACACTGCCCGCGGGCACGGCCTTCGAGGAGATCATCGAACGGGCTCTGCCCGCCTGACGCCCCTCCCCGCCTGTTCCAGGGTTTTTTTGCCATGTACGACCTTCATCTCACACACTCCCTCATCCCAGAACAGACGGATGACGACGTCCTGGAAACCACGGTTGGCGGTCTCTTGCGCGATACCGCCGGAGCGCACGCGGGCGCGACCGCCATCACGGAAGTGACCATTGACGGGGAAACCGGGAGAAGCTGGACCTATGCACAGTTCCTGGCAGACAGCGAGCGGCTGGCGCTTGCGCTGTCGACCCGCTTCAAACCGGGTGAGCGGGTCTGTGTCTGGTCGCCCAATACGCCGGAATGGCTGCTGATGGAGTTCGCCTGTGCGCTCTCCGGCCTGGTGCTCGTGACCGCCAATCCGGCATACCAGGCCAAGGAACTGCGGTACGTTCTGGAACAGTCGGGCGCCGTCGGCCTCTACTCGGTTGAGAGCTACCGCGGCAATCCCATGGCAGAGATCGCCAGGGAGGCGCTGGCCGGGGTGGTGGCCGTTCGGGTCGTGGCCGACATGGACGACCACAGCCAGCTGTTCGCCAGGGGTGATCTGCCGGAAGGCCTGCCCGAGGTCTCACCCGGCGACGCGGTCCAGATCCAGTACACCTCCGGCACGACCGGCTTTCCCAAGGGGGCGGTGCTGCATCACCGCGGGGTCACCAACAACGCGCGCTTCTACGCCAAACGGGCGAAGGTTCCCGACGGCGCGACTTGGTCGAGCTACATGCCGATGTTTCATACCGCCGGATGCGGCATGACCACGCTCGGTTGTCTGCAGACCGCTGGACGGCACCTGATCTTCAAGATCTTTGACCCCATTTCAGTGCTGCGTCAGACGGAGCTGCAGCGGGCAGAGATGATCCTCGGCGTCCCGACAATGCATGTCGCCATGATCGAGGCCCTGGCCCAGCAGTCGTTTGATGTCTCATCGGTGCAGATGGCGATCTCCGGAGGTTCCATGGTCGCGCCGGAGCTGGTGCGCAACGTGCGCGAGACCTTCGGCTGCGAGTTCGAGACGGTCTACGGTCAAACCGAGACCTCCCCGCTGATCACCCAGCATCATGCCACGGACACTCTCGACGACATCTGCAACACCATCGGCCAGCCCATGCCGCAGACCGCCGTGTCCATCCGCGGTGTCGAGGACGGTTCGGTGATGCCCATCGGCGAAGTCGGGGAGATCTGCGTGCGCGGCTACCTCACCATGCTGGGATACCACGCCAACGAGAAGGCCACGAGCGAGACGATCGATGCGGATGGTTGGCTGCATACCGGAGATCTCGGGACCATGGACGCGCGCGGCTACCTGCGCATCACCGGCCGGGTAAAGGAAATGATCATCCGGGGCGGCGAAAACCTCTTCCCGGCCGAGATCGAGAACGTCCTCCTGGAACATCCGAGCATTGCCGAGGTGGCCGTGGTCGGCTTGCCGGACGAGAAGTGGGGTGAAATCGTGGCCTGCTTTGCGCGGCCCGAGCCCGGGCAGGCAATCGAGCCGGGCGAATTGCGCGCCCATTGCCGGGAGCACATCTCACCGCAGAAGACGCCTGCCATCTGGTGCCGGGTCGACGGTTTCCCGCTCACTGGCTCCGGCAAGATCCAGAAGTTCGCCCTGAGGGACGGCTATCTGGAGGGCCTCCACGAAGCGCTTTGACGTTCCCCCTCCCCGCGCGCTCCTGTCGAGGTCCAAGGATACGAGGGCACGCTCACGGTCTCATCGCCTCAACGATCCGTTTCATCGCCCGCTCGGAGATCATCCAGTCCCGGCTGCGGTAGTTGCCGGCGAAGATGGTCACCGCCAGCCGGTCTTCGGGGATCACGAACAGCCTCTGGCCGCCATGGCCGACGCCGGTGATACTGACAATATCGCCTTTCGCTGACGGGAACCGGCCGTGCCACCATTGGAAGCCGTAGCCGTAGACGCCTTTGCCGCCCCAGTCTCCGAGATCTTCGCGCAGACGCTGTCCTGACAGGCGGATCCATTCAGATGGAACGATTTGTTCGCCCCGCCAGCGGCCCTCATGCAGCATGAGTGAGCCGATACGGGCGAGATCGCGGGCTGTAAGACGCAGACCGGAGGCGGCGCTCGGCATACCCTGAGGCCAGCGTGTCGGGCCCATCCAGGGCACCTTGCCGATGCCCAGAGGCTTGAACAGCACCCGTTCGGCAAACCTGGCGAAGGGTTCGCCTGACATCCTGGCCACCGCGCCGGCCAGCAGCATGGTGAGACCGCCATTGTAGTACCAGCGCTCCCCCGGTGCCTCGCGCATCGGACGTGAGAGCACATGGGCGAACGGGTTGGCGTTGTAGTAGATCTGGATCTCATCGTTGTGGCTGCGCGCGTAGGGCACATCCATCTCGTTCCATTCCAGCCCGGCCGTCATCGTCAGGGCGTGCCGGAGCGTCACCTGCTTCATCTTCGGATCAACGTCACCGGCCCAGTCCGGAAAGTAATCAAGAACCGGCCGCCGCAAGGCCTCTTCATACCGCCCCCCGACGGCTATCCCCACAAGAAGGGAGGTCACCGACTTCGAAATCGATCTCAGATCATGCTCCATGTCGGCCGTGTATGTGACTTCGCCGAGAGGCCGGCCCCACTGTTCGTCCGGGGCGGTCAGATACTGCTCGTAAATCAGCTTGCCATCGTGCTCGACAATCACGGCATGAAGGTTCGGCAGCACGTCATTCTCAAGATCCTCTGCCAGCTTTGCAAGCTGCTTGCGGGCATGGGCCGGAGGGTTGGCCACTTCCCACCCGTCACCGCGGTCGGCCGGTGACAGGACGGCATTGCGATCCTGACCGAGTGCTGCGGCAGAGAAAACGTACAGAAGGGCGAAAGCCAGCAAGCTGACGAGGCGGTTCATGTCGAGGGTTCCCCTGATCACCGGAAGGCCGCACCGTGCCAGACCGGCTGACGGCCACACAAGGGCGACCATCAAAAACAGCAATTCCGGACAAGTTCCCGCTGCCTAACCCCTCAGGACTTCGAGCTGGCGGGCAAAGCCCGACGGGTCGGTGCGGATGTCCAGCAGTGCGGGTCCCGAACCGGAAAATGCCCGCCTGATGGCGGTTCCCGGATCTTGGTCTATACCCACGCATTCGGCAGCAACGCCAAAGCCCCTCGCCGCCTGGGCAAAGTCAACCGCGTGACCGGCCACGCCCCGGCGCTTCATCTGCTGGGCCTGTTGCTTGATGTCGATCAGCGACAGTGCTCCGTCGTTGAGCACGATGACTGTGAGATTGCAGCCGAGCCCGGCAGCAGTGGTGAGTTCGCTGAGACACATGAGCATGCCCCCGTCGCCGGTCAGGGCGATGACCTTGCGGGCCGGATCGTTGAGGGAAGCAGCAATGGCGGCGGGCAAGGCATAGCCCATGGTGGAAAGGCCATTGGACTTGAAAACGCTATTGGGTGCGCCTGCCCGCCAGCGTGCCATGGCGGAGATCATGTGGGCACCTGCATCCACGGTCAGGACGGCGTTATCGGGCGCGTGTTCGTTGACCGCGTCCATTATCGTGTCGACCGTGTTGCCGCTGCCGGAAACGCGCAGCGCGGCGGCCTGCTTGTTCTTGAAGTCACTCAGAGTATCTGCGGTCCACTCGCTTTGCCACTGCAGCGAAGCAAGATCTTCGATCAGGCTTTCCAAGTCGCCCGTGGCGCGCGCCGCCGGCGGAACCGGCAGACCGGCACCGTCCGCGGCGCGAAGCTCAATCACAGGCGCCTGATAGCGCCACGGCGCCGGTATCATCTCAACCGGATCAAAGCCCAGGAAGACGAGCAGATCGGCCCGTCCCAGGCACGCCGCCTCGAGTGACGCCCCGGTAAAGTGCCCGATCATC
The DNA here is from genome assembly GCA_039030315.1 of Pseudomonadota bacterium. Classification (GTDB taxonomy): domain Bacteria; phylum Pseudomonadota; class Alphaproteobacteria; order Rhizobiales; family CAJQND01; genus JAAEUE01. The sequence continues at coordinate 7,951 of JBCCEL010000092.1, read as the reverse complement.
CGCGGATGTGCGCACGGAACCACCCCCTTGGCCCGGTAGCTGGTGAAGACCGGTGCGGTGACATTGTCCAGCAACCGGACCACGGCAGCGGACACGGTATCGCTTCGAGCCTCCAGCCCGACGATGAATGCGGGACGACGGCTCGCCGCAATGAGTGCGGCAATATCGCCCTCGCTCTGTGGTGCCGGGTCTGCAGGCGCGAGCAAAGGGGCTGCCCGGGCGTGTGCCTTTGCATCTCCCGCCGTCAGGTCGAACTGTACTGGTCCGGGCGGAACGGTCAGGGCCCGTGCCAATCCTTCAGCCAGGACGGCTGCGCCGGTCTCCGGCGTCAGGCGGCCCCTCGCCCTGGTGATAGGTGCATAGAGCCCGTTCTGGTCGAAGGCCTGATGCAGGGAGGACGCGGGACCGTCGGTAAACATGGCCATCGGTGCCCGTTCCAGATGCGAATAGGCCACACCGTTGACCGCGCTCGCGGCGCCGGGACCGACACCTGCCAGCGCCACGCCGGGCGCGCCGGTGAGTTCACCGGTTACGGCAGCCATGATGGCCGCGGCGCTCTCCGTCGCGGTCAGGACGAAAGGAATACCTGCGTCTTCGAATGCTTCGATGAGCTGCAGGCTCGATCCGCCGCCCGGCACGCCGAATGCCCGGGGTGTCCCCAGCACCTTCATCTGGCCGGCAATCTCGCGTGCAAGTGTCTTCATAGCCATGGGACTATGGCCGCGATTGATCTCAGCGAACAGAAAACTTGCCACAGCGCGGGACGTGGGGGGTATAGGAGCAGGTGTGAACTTCTGGAGGAGCGGGATGCGGACGAGTTTCGATTTGAAGGGCAGGAAGGCCCTTGTCACCGGCGGGGCTTCAGGCATTGGCCTGGGCACGGTCATGGCGTTCCTGCGCTGCGGGGCCAGCGTCGCCGTCAACGATCTGCAGACGTCCGAGCGCCTGCCAGACGTGATCGCTGACTTGCGCTCCGAGGGACACGACATTGTTGCCGCGCCCGGCAATGTCGGAGACGCAGAGGACTGCCCACGAATGGTGGCCGATGCGATCGATGCGCTTGGCGGCCTTGACTACCTCGTCAATAACGCCGGAACACCCGGCACCCCTCAGCCCATTCCGCCGGCTGATTTCGACCGCCAGGACGAGGCCTTCTGGAACCTGCTTTTGAACGTGAACCTGATCGGACCCTTCAGGTGCACCAAGGCCGCAGCGCCGGCGCTGAAGGCCTCGGGCGGCGCGATCGTCAACACCGCCTCCATCTCCGCCCACGGCGGCGGCGGATCGAGTTCGGTCTATGCGGCGACCAAGGCGGGCCTGGTCAATCTCACACGCGAGTGGGCACGGGCGCTTGCGCCGGAGGTTCGGGTGAACGCTATTGCGCCGGGCCGGGTTGAGTCCAACTGGATGTGCCGCTTCCCCGATCAGGACGAAAACCTGGAGATCCTTGAAAGCATACCGCTGCGCCGCATCGGGACGCCGGAGGATTATGGCGACGCCATCCTCTATCTCGCCGCAGGGGCATCCTACGTCACCGGACAGACCCTCAACGTGGACGGCGGGGTGACCTGCTAGCGACGAACCTCAGTCGAGTGGGACCGCCAATGTTGCCTTCGTCCGGTCCATGACCACGGACGTGCGGAAGCGCTTGATGTTCGGGTCGTCAAAGAAGAGGCGCTGGGTGAGCTGCTGGAAGTCGTCCATGTCCCTTGCCAGCGCGATGGCGGCGAAGTCGGCCTCGCCGGTAATGTAATAGCATTGCTGGATCTGCGGCTCCGCCTTCATCTTCCGGCGGAACTCGTCCAGCTGATGAACGCTCTCGCGTTCCAGTTCGACGAGGATCAGGAAGGTCATGCCGTATCCGACGGCCGCCGGGTTGAGAAGCACGACCTCCGAGGCAATGACACCGGTCTTCCGCATCTCTCTGATCCGGCGTTGCACTGTGGCAACCGAGGTACCGGCTTCCGCCGCCAGTGTTTCCATCTTCACACGCGAATCCTTCTGCAGAAGAGAGAGGATGGTGCGGTCGGGCTCGCCAAGTCGCCTCATGATCTTTTCTCGTCAAATTTCCAGATTTTCTGACGTGTTTATATCGGAATTTCTGGAGCTTGCGTGGTTCACCTTCAAGAAAAATCGCTAGATTGCCTCAAACAGAGCATTGCGAGGATTGCACCATGACGCCAGGACTGGAACGGGAGATTGTCGATCAGGGCGCTTATGCGCGGAACCTTGAACACATGGGCGGGCTGGGGATCGAACTGCCGCGGATCGCGGATCTTGCCAATCCGCCGGCGCAGCTGACGAGCAGGGCCGCGGAAACAGCCGACGCCGACCCTGACGCCGCGGACATCCGCAATCTCTTCAGAGTGCACTGGCACAACGGGCAGGACCGCAGCTCGCTTGTGGACGTGCCGGAGCACATCGTGCTGCCGGAAGAGCTCACCGGCGTGAAGGCGCAGATAATCGTGGCGCTCGGCAACCGCTTCCCCATGATCAACGCCCACAAGGTGCTTGCAGCCTATGGCTGCCTGATCCCACGGCTGATGTCGGGGGCGTTCGACGTGACCCGCCACCGGGCGGTATGGCCGTCCACCGGAAACTATTGCCGGGGCGGGGTTGCAATCGCCAAGCTCCTGGGGTGCCGTTCCGTCGCGGTTCTGCCGGAGGGCATGAGCCGGGAACGCTTCAACTGGCTGGAGGAATGGGTGGTGGACCCCGCCGACATTCACCGCACGCCCGGCACGGAGAGCAACGTCAAGGAGATCTACGACGCCTGCCATGAACTGGCGAAGGACCCGCAGAACCTGATCCTCAACCAGTTCGCCGAGTACGGCAACTACATCATCCACCGGGCTGTCACCGGGCCGGCGATGCAGCGGATCTTCGCCCATCACAACGCCGGCGGCGGCAAATCACTGAGGGCCTACGTCTCCGCCTCGGGATCTTCGGGAACGCTCGCGGCGGGCGATCATCTGAAAGACGCCCTGGGAAGTGACACCTGCGTGGTCGAGGCGCTCGAATGCCCCACGCTGCTCTACAACGGCTATGGCGAGCACAACATCCAGGGCATCGGCGACAAGCACGTGCCGCTGATCCACAACGTAATGGGCACGGACTTTGCCATTGGCGTTTCCGACAGGGCCTGCGATGAGCTGAACATGGTGTTCAACACCGGGGCCGGCAGGTCCTATCTCTCAGGCCACAAGGGCATTGACCAGCAAATGCTGGCTGGCCTTGGCGATTTCGGTCTTTCCGCCATCGCCAATATCCTCGGGGCAATCAAGTATGCCAAGTACATGAACCTGTCGGAGAACGATGTGGTGCTGACCGTGGCGACCGATGGCGCCGTCATGTACGGCTCCGAGCTGGAGGGTACACGGTCCCGCCGCTACAGCGGTAGCTTTTCGGAGGTGGATGCCGCAGAGGCCTTCGGCCAGCATATGCTGGGCACCGGCATCGACCACACTCTGGAGATGGGCCGTTTCGAGCGCGAGCGCATGTTCAACCTGGGCTACTACACGTGGGTGGAACAGCAGGGCACCAGCCTGGAGGACTTCGACCGCCGCCGCGATCAATCCTTCTGGGACGGCCTGATGGAGCTGGTCCCCGTCTGGGACGACATGATCGATGGGGTGAACACCGCGATCAACTGACACCGGGCAGGCAAACCCTGCCGCCCCGCTCTCCATAGGAAGGAGAAGCGGGGCGAACGCAGGCTAGCCCAGGTACTCGTCATTGTTAGCCCCTAGCGCCGGGGCGTGTTGCGGGTCTTCGGCCGGGGCGCGGAATTGGGGCGCCACAGCGACTGGGACCGCGGGGAGTTCGTCACCCTCCTCGTTGGCCAGGACGTGGTTGAAGAGGCCGCGGGCCTGGATGTTCGGGTCCGCAAGGGCTTCGGCGAGGCTCTGGACGATGGAGCAGCAGCAATCGTTGCCATAGAAGATGCGGCGCCACTCATCGGCGGTCTTGGAGGCGATGATCTTGCGGCATGCGTCAAGAGTGGCCGCAGGATCGTTTTCGTCCTCCCGCAGTTCTGCCGGCAGCTCGATCAACTCCACGAACACAGCCCAGAAGCGGTCCTCCAGCGGCGCGGCTGCCACATGCCGTCCATCGCTGGTGGGATAGATATGGTAGCGGGCCGAACCGCCGGTGAGACGTTCGCCGCCGGGCGTGGGCCAGTCGCCCACCAGGATCCCCTGCCCCAGTGCCCAGGTCATGAGCATGAACAGGTTGTCGGTCATGGCGATATCGAGGTGGGTGCCCTCGCCTGTCTTTTCCCGCGCCAGCAGTGCCATCAGGATGTTGACCACCGCCGGATAGGTCCCGCCTGCAAGATCGGCCGCCAGCACGTTGGGCAGCGTTGGTTGCGCCGGATCACCCATGGAAAGCGCCAGAAGGCCGGCGTCGCCCTGGTAGTTCAGATCGTGGCCGGCCACATCGACCTTCGGCCCGCTCTGGCCATAGCCGGTGACCGAGCAGTAAATGATGCGGGGGTTGATGGTCCTGATGGCCTGATAGCCCAGGCCCAGCCGATCCATCACACCGGGGCGGAACTGTTCGAGAATGACGTCGGCCTCGCGGAGAAGCGGTTCGAGCAGCGCAAGCTGCTGGCGGTCCTTGAGGTTCAGGGCAAGAGACTTCTTGCCCCGGTTGAGCAGATGGAAGCCGACCGCGTCCTTGCCCCATTTGGGAACGTAGTGGCGCATGTCCTCGCCGGTGCCCGGGCGCTCGATCTTGATGACCTCTGCCCCGGCCTCCACCAACATCAGTCCAGCCAGCGGTCCCGGCAGCAATGTGGAGAAATCAAGAACCTTGACGCCGGAAAGCGGCTGTGTGTCTGGCATTCCTTCTGGCCTCCCGGGCGAAGTTGGACGGCATGGGACGTTTTGAGACGTAAGTAGCACGCAACAGGACGCTGCGCGACAATAGTGCACCTGTTGTGGACGAAGCTGGACGGCTATCCCTCCGGCGTTTGCAAGCCTTCGAGTGATCCCATGAAACTTCCCTCCCAGTTCTACAAGCCGCTCGCGATCGGTGCGCCTGACCCCTTGCGCGAGCTGCCCGTGCGTCTTGAGCGGATGATCCATTTCGTCCCGCCGCATATGGAGAAGATGCGAGCCAAGGTGCCGGATCTCATCTCAAAGGTGGATGTGGTGCTCGGCAACCTCGAAGACGCCATCCCAGCTGACCAGAAAGTCGAAGCCCGCCAGGGGTTTATCCAGATGGCCCGGGAGAACGAATTCGGCGGCACGGGCCTGTGGACCCGGATCAACTGCCTGAACTCCCCGTGGGTGCTCGACGACATTCACGACATTGTCGGAGAGGTCGGCGAAAAGCTGGACGTGATCATGCTGCCCAAAGTGGAAGGCGCCTGGGACATCCACTATCTCGATCAGTTTTTGGCCCAGCTCGAAGCGCGGCATCAGATCGGCAAGCCGATCCTGATCCACGCCATTCTGGAAACCGCGCAAGGGGTTAAGAATGTTGAGGAAATTGCTTCCGCCAGCCCGCGCATGCACGGCATGTCGCTTGGCCCTGCGGACCTTGCTGCCTCCCGCGGCATGAAGACCACCCGGGTCGGCGGCGGCCATCCGGCCTACGGTGTCCTGGCCGATCCGGACGAAAGCGATGCGGATGCACCGCGCGCGCTCTACCAGCAGGATCTGTGGCACTACACGGTGGCGAAGATGGTGGATGCCTGCCAGTCCAACGGGATCAAGGCGTTCTATGGTCCCTTCGGCGATTTTTCCGATCCGGCAGCGTGCGAAGCCCAGTTCCGAAATGCGTTTCTGCAGGGCTGCCTCGGCGCATGGTCACTGCATCCGACCCAGATTGACATTGCCAAACATGTGTTCAGCCCCGATGTCGGCGAGGTGAAGTTCGCCCTGCGCATTCTGGAGGCGATGCCGGACGGGACCGGAGCTGTCATGATCGACGGCAAGATGCAGGACGACGCGACGTGGAAACAAGCAAAAGTGATCGCCGATCTGGCGCGCCTCGTGGCCGAAAAAGACCCCGATCTGGCTGCGGCCTACGGCTTGTGACAATTCAGTCCTGAAACGAACTCACCCTTGAATTCCGCCCGTTTGCTTGCCAAAGTAGAGGTGGTGGCGGACGTTACACAACAACGGAAAAAAAGATGCAGCAGGAACACCTCATGGAAGTGAATCGCGCAGCAAAATTCCGTATCGGACAGGTTGTCCAACACCGGATTTATCCCTTTCGCGGCGTAATTTTCGACGTCGACCCGACATTTTCAAACTCCGAGGAATGGTGGGAGTCGATCCCCGAGGAAGTGCGTCCGGAACGCGACCAGCCGTTCTACCATCTGCTCGCGGAGAACGATGAGACCGAGTACATCGCCTACGTCTCCGAGCAGAACCTGCTGGTGGACGATACCGGAGAACCGGTCCGCCATCCTGAGGTCATGGACTATTTTGCCGAGTATGACGCGGATTCCGGCTCGTACGTGGTCCCGTCAGGCGTTGCCAACTAGACCGTTCCGAGCCGTCAGCACTTTTCCCTTTTTGCGCCAGGGAATGGCGCTATCCTCGCGGAATGATTCTTTTCCGATTCTTCGCGCTGTGGGCCGCCGTTCTCTGGCTGGCAGGTCCCGCTCAGGCCGAGTGGCGCCACGCCATGGCCATGCACGGCAACCCGGCTAACGCGGCTGGATTTAAGCACTACCCTTATGTCAATCCGGCCGCGCCCAAGGGCGGAAAACTGCGGATTTCGACACATCGAAACTTTGATTCAACCAACCCGCTTATCGTCAAGGGCGTTGGTGTTCCAGGCGCCCGGTTGTGGACCCTGGAGAGCCTCATGGCGCGAGGCCACGATGAGGCGTTCACACTTTACGGGCTGCTGGCAGAAGCGGTCGACCTTCCCGATGATCGCAGTTGGGTTGCCTTCAGGCTCCGTAAGGAGGCCAGGTTCGCCGACGGCATGCCCGTCACGGTGGACGATGTGATCTTCTCGCTGGAAACGTTGCGCGACGAGGGCCGGCCGAATTTCGGTACCTTCTATTCGAAAGTCTCCAGGATCGAACGCCTGGGCGAACGCGAGTTCAAACTGCATTTCAGCTCCGATGCGGATCGGGAGATTCCCCTGATCATGGGGCTTATGCCCATTCTTCCCAAGCATGCCTTCGAGACGCGGGCATTCGCCAAGACGTCGCTCAAGCCGTTCCCGGGCAGCGGGCCCTATGAGATGGCCAGCGTCGATGCCAAGGCCAGCATTTGTGCCACCTTTTGATCACTGTGACCCGGCTCTGCAATAGTCTGGTGCCAGTCTTCGGTGTTTTTATCTTGCGTACCGCCATCAATCGGTTCCAGCCGATCGCGAATTTCGGCCGTCGCAAAGTCGCGCAAAAAATCTGGGCGCTCCATCAGGTGGGAATCGGCATCTAGGTAGTTTCGGTCGCTGGCGTAAGGCATAAGGGCCGTTCTCTTGAGACTAATGCGCACCATTGTCTGGAATCACCGGCCGCTCGGCAAGTGAATTTAGCGCGAATAGACGATTGGGCGTGGTCCTCACGTATATATTGTTAGAATGGCGCGCCCCATGTTCCTATCACGAGAGACCGCAGATGTCTGAGCTCAACAACGACCTATTTAACCTCGCGATGTCAGAAGAAGCCCGGCCCTTGATGGCCGCAGTGCAACAGCACATTAAGGCTAACGTCGAACCGATTACCGAAGAGTTTTTCCTGCTCGACCAGGAGAAAACCGACCGTTGGAGCTGGCATCCGCGGCAACTCGAGCTGCTCGATGGCGCCAAAGAAAAAGCCAAGGAGTCCGGATTGTGGAATTTCTTCTTGCCTGAATCGGAAATCGGGCAAGGCCTCACCAACCTTGACTATGCCTACATTGCCGCCGAACTCGGCAAGTACGAACTAGCCTCAGAATCTCTCAACTGCAGCGCGCCTGACACCGGCAACATGGAAGTGCTT
>JBCCEL010000091.1:0-17881 GCA_039030315.1 Pseudomonadota bacterium | reverse complement strand
GGTAAAGGATGTTGTCGGCGAACGTCTTTGGCTGACGATCCTGCTGTCTTTCGTGACGATCATCTTCACCTGGATCGTTGCCTTTCCGATCGGCATCTACTCCGCCACCCACCAGTACAGCTGGAGCGACTACGGTCTCACCTTCGTCGGGCTGCTCGGTCTGGCGGTGCCGAACTTCCTGCTCGCGCTGGTGATGCTCTATCTGGCGAATATCTGGTTCGGCACTTCGGTGGGCCACCTGATGGAGCCGGAGTACTTCAACAAGCCCATGAGCTGGGACAAGTTCCTGTCGATACTGGAGCACCTGTGGATCCCGGTGATCGTGGTGGGCACCGCCGGGACGGCGGCCATGATCCGGCGCCTGCGTGCCAACCTCCTTGACGAACTGCAGAAACAGTATGTGGTGACCGCCAAGGCCAAGGGTCTGAAGCCGTTCAAGGCGCTGGTGAAGTACCCCTTGCGCATGTCTCTCAACTTCTTCATCTCCGATATCGGCTCGATCCTGCCGTCGATCATTTCCGGCGCGGAGATCGTGGCAGTGGTGCTGTCGCTTGAAACCACCGGACCGATCCTATTGAACGCGCTGGCGAGCCAGGACATGTATCTTGCCGGATCGTTCCTCATGTTCCTGGCGACACTGACCGTGATCGGCGTCCTCATCTCCGACATCGCGCTGGCCGTTCTTGACCCGCGCATACGGCTCTCTGGAGGAGCGACGAAATGAGCACGTCTCCTCCCCCCGCTTCGCCCTTGCCCGCGCATGGCACCGACGAACTGATCCACTACGTCTCCGAGAAGCCCTTCGATCCCAGATCGATCGAGAAGCTCACCGAGGCACAGGAGAAGGTCTATCTCGCCTCACAGCTCAAGCTGATGTGGTGGAAGTTCCGCCGCCACAAAGTTGCGGTCTGGTGCGGCGTGTTCCTGATCCTGCTTTATGCCAGCACGCTGATCAGCGAAGTGCTGGCTCCCTACAATCTGCACTCGCGCCATGTGGACCGGATATTTGCACCGCCCCAGTCGGTGCACTTCTTCCATGAAGGCAGTTTCGTCGGGCCCTTCGTGTACGGACTCAACTACCGTCTCAACATGGAGAACCTGAAGCGCGAATATACGGAGAACACCTCCGATGTGAAGCCGATCCGGTTCTTCTGCAGCGGCGATCGCTACAAGTTCTGGGGCATGATCGATTCAACGTTCCATGTGGTCTGCCCGCCAAAGGACGGCTCGCTGTTCCTGCTGGGAACCGACCGGCTGGGCAGGGACATGCTGTCCCGCATCATCTATGGTGCCCGCATTTCGCTCACAATCGGCCTTCTGGGAGTGAGCATCAGCTTCATCCTCGGCATCGTGATCGGCGGTCTGGCCGGATACTACGGCGGCTGGTTCGACATGGTGGTGCAACGCTTGATCGAAGTCCTACAGTCCCTGCCGGCGATACCGTTGTGGATGGCGCTTGCGGCGATCATGCCGGCCACCTGGGGACCACTGATAGTCTATTTCGGGATCACCATTATTCTGGGCATTCTGGACTGGACCGGCCTTGCCCGGGCGGTGCGATCGAAACTCCTGGCGCTTCGCGAGGAGGATTACGTGGTGGCTGCCCAGCTCATGGGCGCCAAGCCCAGCCGGATCATCGGCAAGCATCTGGTGCCCGGCTTCATGAGCCACCTGATCGCCTCGGCAACCATCACCATTCCGACCATGGTTCTGGGGGAAACAGCCCTCAGCTTCCTGGGGCTGGGCCTGCGGCCGCCCATCACCAGCTGGGGCGTGCTGCTGAAGGAAGCCCAGAACATCAACGTGGTGGCGCTCTATCCCTGGCTGCTGCTGCCGGTCGTTCCGGTCATTCTCGTCATCCTCGCCTTCAACTTCTTCGGCGACGGGTTACGAGATGCCGCAGACCCCTACAAATAACAGGAGTTCACACTAGATAACGGATGGCCGTTGCATGGAGAGGCAGTGTTCCCTGCCCAGAGCAAATGTGCCATAAGCGCTGTGGGCGAGAAAACTAGAGACACGCAAAAATCCCGATTTTTGCTGAGGAAGGCGTTGCCATGAAGCGGCTAGAAAACGCACGCGTCCTGATGTACAGCCACGACACCTTCGGGCTGGGTCATCTTCGCCGCTGCCGCACAATTGCTCATGCCCTGGTCGAGCAATTCAAAGGCTTGAATGTACTGATTATTTCCGGATCGCCCATTGCCGGCGCCTTCGACTTCAAGGCACGCGTAGACTTCGTGAAAATTCCGAGCGTGATCAAGCTTCACAACGGTCAATATACGTCGCTGGACGAGCACATCGATCTCGATGAGACCCTGAAGATGCGCGAGTCCATCATTCGCCACACGGCCGAGCAGTTCAAGCCGGACATGTTCATCGTAGACAAGGAACCGCTTGGGCTTCACGGCGAAATCGAGGGCACCCTGCGCTACCTCAAGGAGGAAGGCTGCACGTTGGTGGTCGGGCTTCGCGATGTGATGGATGCACCTGACCTGCTGAAAACGGAGTGGAAGCGCCGGGGCATCCTGCCCAAGCTTGATGAGCTCTACGACGATATCTGGGTATACGGCCCGCCCGGCTTCTGGAACCCGCTGAGCGGCCTGAAGACCTCCAAGCACCTGAACCAGCGCATCACCTATACCGGGTACCTTGAACGCCACAGCCCGTCTGAGCAGAAGACGGAACTCAACTCAATCGAGGGCGACTATATCCTGGTGACCACAGGCGGCGGCGGCGACGGCGCCGAAATGGTCAACGCCGTTCTGGCAGGTTACGAGCATGCGGAATCCGACCCGGAAATCGATCTGTTGCCCGCGGTCGTGATCCTGGGTCCGTTCATGCCGACGCAGCAGCGCGAGGCCATCCTGGCTCGGGCCGAGAAGCTCGACAAGATATCGCTGCTGGATTTCGACAACCGCATTGAGACGCTTATCACGGACGCCAAGGCTCTTGTGGGCATGGGCGGCTACAACACTTTCTGCGAGATCCTGTCCTTCGACAAACGGGCGATCATCATCCCGCGCACCGAGCCGCGGCAGGAACAGCTGATCCGCGCTCGCCGGGCCGCAGAGTTGGGAGTCGTCATCACGCTCGAGCCGCAGGACGCGGACGTTGCGGCGAAGATGGCCGAGGCTCTGGACGCCCTGCCCAAGCGGCGCAAACCCTCCCAGGCCGGCTGCCGGCTGCCGCTCGACGGCCTTGAAAAGATCGGCACCGTTGTCGAGCAGCACCTGACCCGCCCGCAATGGCCAGAGCTGCGGGTGATCGCCGGCGGCGCCTGATCGCCTAGAGCACTTCCTGGCCATATTGAACCATTTGATGGAGTCAGATCTGCTCATATCCAAGGCGCAGAGCGCGGTGCGATGTGGGACATCGGACAAGCTTCGCAACGACGGAGATGGGCAGATCTGGCCCACCGAAGGCCGGTTTTTCGCGCCCGCTGAGCGTCGTTGCGGCCCGCTTGTGGTCGGCCGGACCAAGGCGCGAACCGCGCCTCGTCAGCAAACGCGAAAAGCCGGTTAAATGATTCAATATGGCCAGGAAATGCTCTAGATGAAAGACAGCATCGCTTTTGTCCTCAAGGGCTACCCGCGCCTTTCGGAAACCTTCATCGCGCAAGAGATCCGCGGGCTGGAAAAGGCCGGCCTTGACATCCGCATCGTTTCCCTGCGCCGGCCGTACGATCCGTCGATTCACCCCATACACCGGGAAATCGCGGCGGAGGTCGATTACCTGCCGGAGTATCTCCATGAGGAGCCGGTGCGGGTGTTCCGCAGCTGGCGCGCCGCCCGACGGTTGGCGGGATTCAAGGCGGCCTTCCGAGCCTGGCTCAAGGATCTCAGGCGCGACATCTCCAGAAACCGCATCCGGCGCTTCGGTCAGGCTTGTGTCCTGGCGGCTGAGCTTCCCTCAAGGTTCAAGCGACTGCACGCCCACTTCATGCACACACCGGCCTCGGTCACGCGCTATGCCAGCCTGATGATGGACAGCCCGTGGACCTGCTCGGCCCACGCCAAGGACATCTGGACTTCGGAAGACTGGGAGCTCCGGGAAAAACTTAAGGAGATGGGGTGGGTCAGCGTCTGCACGAGCTATGGCGCCGATCATCTGCGAACCTTGGCGGAAACCCCGAGCAAGGTCCGGCTGGTCTATCACGGGCTCGACCTGTCAAGATTCGCCAGTGCCGGACCCAGAGAGGAAGGCCCGGACGGATCGGACCCAGCCGTACCGGTTCACCTGATTACCGTGGGACGCGCGGTTGAAAAGAAGGGCCTGGATACCCTGCTTGATGCATTTGCAAAGCTGCCGCCGGATCTGAACTGGCAGTGGACCCATGTCGGCGGCGGGGCTCTTCTGAAGCAACTGAAGGCGCAGGCAGCCGCTCTCGGCCTTGAAGGAAACCTGGACTGGCGCGGCGCCCTGCCCCAGGAAGACGTTATTCAACTCTACCGCGATGCCGATCTCTTCGTCCTGCCCTGCCGGGTGGCCGCGGACGGCGACCGGGACGGGCTGCCGAATGTTCTGGTGGAAGCCCAGAGCCAGGGGCTGGCGTGCATCTCGACGCCGGTGTCAGGTGTGCCCGAGCTGGTGGAGAACGACGTCAATGGCTTGCTCGTCGATCCCGATGATGCTGCAGCGCTGGCGGGCGCGCTGGAAGATCTCTCCCGCAACCCGGCTCGCAGGAATATGCTAGGGGCCGCAGGTGAGCGGCGGGTCCGCGCGGACTTCAGCTACGAAGGCGGAATCGAAGCCCTGATGGATTTGTTCAGTGCAGGCGTGCGCCTCAACCACGGGAACTGAGGGTGCCCAGGGTCCTCTTCTACGTACAGCATCTTCTCGGCATCGGCCACGTGGTGCGCGCTGCCCGAATCGTCCGAGCAATGGCGGGCGCCGGTTTAGACGTTTGCGTCGCCAGCGGCGGAAAACCGGTTGAGGGCATGGACTGGGGCGGTGCCCGCATCGCCCAACTCCCTGCTGTTCAGGCTGCGCCCGGGGGATTCTCAGACCTTGTCACAGCCGACAGTCAGCCGATTGACGAAGCGTACAGGCAAGAGCGGCGTGCAAGGCTCCTGGGCCTGCTCTCGGAGTTTCGTCCGGACATCCTTCTCATAGAAGCGTATCCCTTCGCCCGGAGGATCATGCGTTTCGAGCTGAAACCGCTGCTGGAAGCAGCCCATGCGGCAAGCCCGCGGCCGCTCGTCGTGTCCTCCATCCGAGACATCCTGCAGGAAGGCCGCAAGCCCGAGCGCATCGAGGAAACAACCGGGCTGGTCCGGAACTGGTTCGACGCGGTTCTTGTGCATGGAGATCCGGAGTTCGCGCCGCTGGACCTGAGCTTCCCGCAGGTGGACAAGATTGCCGACAAAATCCACTACACAGGCATGGTTGCCGCGGAACGTTCCCATCCTTCCGCTGAAACCTATGACGTGATCGTCACGGCAGGCGGCGGCGCCGTCGGACATGCGTTGTTCAACGCCGCACTCAAGGCGCAGCCTATCTGTTCCCTGCACGGCGCGCGCTGGCTTGTGCTCGCCGGGCCAAATCTGCCTGGCGAGAGCTACGGGCAACTGGGTCGCGACCTGCCTGCGAACGTTTCCCTTCAACGGTTCCGAGCGGATGTTCCCGCCTTGCTGCGGTCGGCGACCCTCTCGATTTCCCAGGCCGGTTACAACACCATGGCCGATATCCTTTCAGCCGGTTGCAGATCGGTCGTGGTGCCGTTCGCCGCCGGCGGCGAGACGGAACAGACTCGCAGAGCGGAGCTGCTTGCCGCGAAGGGCGCAACCACGAGTCTGGCAGAATCCGATCTTTCCGGCCCGGCCCTGGAACGGGCGATCGATGCGGCCATGGCGCAAAACCCCGTCAGTGCGGGCCTCAATCTGCGCGGCGCGGAGCAAACGGCAGAGGTGCTGCTGTCGCTCTCGCGATCCAATGGAGCCTACCCAAAAAGCTGATGGCACTTGTTGTGCGGCTGCCGTCTTTCGTGCATGGTTAACAAAAAAGTGTGCGGGCGGAGGCAACACCGCAGGAAAAGCATGGAACCAAGCCTTTTTAAGTATATCTGGCGCTACACCAAGGCCCAGCAAATCTGGATCCTGACCATCATCCTGATTTCGATGGTCCCTTATTTTCTTGCGCTGGACCTGCCAAAGCGCATTGTCAACGGACCGATCCAGGGAGAAGGCTTCGAGGGTGAAGGGGCAACCCAGCCCTTCATGGAAATATCCTTCGGCGTGCCCTCCTGGATTTCCGATGCAGGCACCATCACTCTGTTCAATGGTTTTGACCTTGGCCAGTTGAGCTACCTCTTCTGCCTGTGCGCCACGTTCCTGGCCTTCGTCTGCATCAACGGTCTGTTCAAATACTATATCAACACGTTCAAGGGCCGCCTGGGCGAGCGCATGCTGCGCCGTCTGCGGTATCAGCTTCTCGACAGGATCCTGCGCTTCCCGAACGCCTATTTCCGCCGGATCAAGGCGCCGGAAGCGGCGACCATGATCAAGGACGAAGTGGAACCGCTCGGCGGCTTCATCGGCGACATGCTGGTGCAGCCGGTTTTCCTGGGCGGTCAGGCGCTTACCGCGATGACCTTTATCCTGGTGCAGGATGTGTATCTCGGCCTGATCGCCGGGTCGATTGTGGGCGTTCAGGCATTTCTCATACCACGCCTACGCCGGCGCCTTCTGGTGCTTGGCAAGCAACGCCAGCTCACCGCACGCGCTCTCGCGGGCCGCGTCGGCGAAGTCGTGGACGGGATCAACAACGTCCACACAAATGACACCTCGAACTGGGAACGGGCCGATCTTGCCAGCCGACTGGGGCGCATCTTCGCCATCCGCTACGAGCTGTTCCAGCGGAAGTTCTTCATCAAGTTCCTGAACAACTTCCTCGCCCAGATGACGCCTTTCATGTTCTACCTCGTCGGTGGCTACCTCGCGATCACCGGCAAGCTGGATATCGGACAGCTGGTTGCCGTCATCGCCGCCTACAAGGACCTGCCGGGCCCGGTCGCAGATCTGATTTCCTACGACCAGCAGCGCCTGGACGTCCAGATCAAGTACGGCCAGGTCATCGAGCAATTCCAGCCCGAAAACATGATGGACCCGGAACTTCAGGATGTTCCGAAAACACCGGTCGGCCCCATCAGGGAAGGCTTTTCCGCTTCCCGTGTCGGCGTGATCGACGAAGCCGGGACCAAGCTGCTGGAAAGTGCCACTTTCAAATTGTCCTCCAGCGAACAGGTTGCGGCGATCGGTACCGTGAATGCCGGTGCGGAGACCATGGCGGATGTGCTGGCGCGGATCACTGTCCCAACCTCGGGCTCGATCAATCTCGACGACCGGGCGCTGGATGAGCACCACGAAGCGTTTACCGGGCGGAGAACGGCTTACGTGGGTCCCGATGTCTATCTTCCGCAGACCAGCTTCCGCGATGCCCTGGTTTACGGCCTGCGCCACGAACCGGTGCGCGACCGTGAGCCGGAGAACGCAGATCCAAAGCAGCGGGCCTGGGAAGTGTTTGAAGCCAATCAGGCCGGCAACACCACGCTGGACATCCACGATGACTGGCTTGACTACGAGGCACTCGGTATCTCGGAGCGGAGCGCGGTTGATGAGGTTGCCCGCGACTACCTGGATATTGTCGATCTCAAGCAGGACGTTTTTGACCTCGGCCTGAGAGGCACGGTCGATCCGGAGGAAGAACCGGAGCTTGCGGCGAAGTTTCTCGAAGCGCGGGCCGCCCTCAGACACCGTCTTGAGGATCCGTCCCTCTCAAAGCTGGTGGAGGTCTTCGAGCCGAACTCTTACAGCCTGCAGGCCTCGGTCGGCGAAAACCTGCTCTTCGGCACGGCCACGGGGCCGACCTTCGAGCGGGACAAGCTGGTGTCCAACGCCTATGTCCGAGACGTACTCGCCAATGGTGGGCTGTCTGAGGCCTTCTTTGACATGGGACGCAAGATCGCGGCGACGGCGACGGAACTGTTCAAGGACCTGCCGCCGGATCATCCGTTCTTCGAGCGCCTCAGCTTCATGGATTCTGAGGAGATCCCCGAGTACGAAGCCGCACTCGGCCGGTCGAGCAGCCAGACCCTGGCGGATGCGTCCGACGCGGACAAGGACATGTTCCTGCGGCTGCCGTTCGATTATGTGGAACCGCAACACCGTTTCGGGCTTCTTGACGACGAGATGAAGCAGCGTATCCTGGAGGCCAGAAGGAGTTTCCGGGAAGGTCTGCCGGAGGCCCATTCGGACGCCATCTCCTTCTATGATCCGGAAACGTTCAATCCGGCCGCATCGCTGCTGGACAATATCCTGCTGGGCCGCGTCGCATATGGCGTCGCGGAAGGACCTGAAAAGGTCAAGCAGGTGATCAACGACGTGCTGGACGAGCTGGACCTCAAGGACGAGGTGTTCCAGGTCGGGCTCAACTTCAATGTCGGCAATGGCGGCAAGCGGCTGAACGTTTCCCAGCGACAGAAGCTCGCGCTGGCACGTGCGCTGATCAAGAGGCCCGATGTGCTGATCGTCAACCGGGGCCTGAGCGCGCTCGACAGCCGCACGCAGCAGACGCTTATAGAACGTGTGCTGACCAGGGCGAAAGGCGAGAACGGCGAGCGGAGCTTCGGTGTTTTCTGGGTGCTGCAGGCTCCGAGATTCGCGGAGAACTTCAGCCGGGTCCTGGTATTCGACAAGGGCTCGCTGGTGGAAGACGGGACACCGTCTGACCTCGCCGGGCAGGACGGCCAGTACGCAAAGCTCGTCGCCGGCGCCTGACGGCGTGATGAACGATTGAAGGGAGGACAAAGGCCATGACATCGCTGTCAGACGAAGTCGACATGTTGCGCAGAATTCCGCTGTTCGCGCAAATCGAACCGTCCAAGTTGAAGCTGCTTGCGTTCACTTCGGAACGGCTGAACTTCGACGTGGACCAGGATATTTTCCGGCAGGGAGACGAGGGCGACGCAGCCTATGTCATCATGAACGGAACCGCCGACATTGTGATCGACACTCCGGCCGGTGAGCACGTTGTTGCTTCGCTGAGCGGAAACGACTTCGTGGGCGAAATCGCCATCCTGTGTGATGTTCCCAGGACCGCGACGGTCCGGGCCAAGTCGGAGCTCCAGACCCTTAAAATCAACAAGGAAGATTTCCTGGGACTCGTGAAGGAATTCCCCGACATGGCAGTGGAAGTCATGCGGGAACTGGCGGGCCGTCTCGGCAGAACCACGAACGAACTGACACAGGTTCGCCAACAGTTGAACGCGCAAGGTTCCTGACACGGCTAAGATCAGGCGCATGAGCGCATCGGGAAAGTCCGCAAACCCCTTGTCCGGTCTTGGACAACATCAGATTCGCCTGATTTCAGGCTCCATCCTCTTCGTATTTGTCTCCACCCACCTCCTGAACCACGCCTTGGGTCTGGTCTCCATTGATGCCATGCAGGCCGTCCGGGAGGTGCGCGTCGCCGTCACCCGCAGTGTGCCCGGGTCGGTTATCCTCGGCCTGGCCCTGCTGGTCCACATCGTGCTCGCCCTCTACAAGTTCGCTGTACGCCGGACGCTTCGCATGAGCATCGGAGAGGGCATCCAGCTCGTTTTCGGACTGTCTATTCCCTACTTTCTTTTCCGCCACATGATCGGAACCCGGCTGCCGCACGAGATGTTCGGCCTTGATGACGACTACGTCTATGCTCTGTTCGTCATGTGGCCCGGAGAGGCCTGGGGCCAGTTCTTCCTCATCAATGTAGTCTGGGTGCATGCCTGTATCGGATTGCATTTCTGGCTCCGGCTGCGGGCCTGGTATGCCCGCGTGGTGTGGCCGCTGTTTGCAATGGCGGTCCTCGTTCCGGTTCTCGCCTATGCCGGCTTCGCGGTTGCAGGGCGGAACATCCGGAACGAGTATGAGTTCGAGAACCCCTACACTCAGGAACAGGTCGCGTTCCTCTACCAGGCCTTCGACTGGGGGTTCTGGGGAGCAATCGGCGTGGTCGCCCTCGTCCTTGTCATCCGGGTGGTGCGGTTTGCAATCGGACGGCTGAGACACCGGGTCAGGATCACTTACGCGAACGCGCGTGAGATCATCACCGAGAGCGGGCCCACCCTCCTGGACATCAGCCGGAGCTGGAACGTTCCGCACGCCTCCGTATGCGGCGGCCGCGCAAGGTGCTCAACCTGCAGGGTGCGTGTCCTGGAGGGGCTTGACCATTTGCCGGCGCCTGGCGAACAGGAACGCAAGGTGCTTGAGCGCGTGGGAGCTGCCCCGAACGTTCGCCTCGCCTGCCAGATCGCACCGTCCGCCGACATTTCCGTTGCCACTCTGCTTCCCGCCCACCGGGTCAGCTCAGCCGACGCCAATATGGACGACAGCTACACCTGGGGTGTTGAACAGGACGTCACGGTCCTGTTCGCCGATCTGCGTGGCTTCACCGCCTTGTCGGAAGACCGCTACCCTTATGACGTGGTGTTCATCCTCAACCAGTATCTCGGGCAGATGAGTACCGCGATCGAGGACAACAACGGTTATGTCGACAAGTTCATCGGGGACGGCATCATGGCGATCTTCGGCATGGGCCAGCCCACCGATCAGGGTGCGGTGTCGGCGCTTCGTGCGGCGAAGGCCATGGGCGGCGTGCTCGGCGCGCTTAACAAGAGCCTTGCAGCCGATCTGCCCGAACCCTTGCGGATCGGCATCGGGCTGCACACGGGTCACGCCATTCTCGGCCGGGTCGGGGTTGCCGACAGCGGCGCCAGCCAACGCATCACGGCGCTGGGCGACACGGTGAACACGGCCAGCCGGCTGGAAGGGTCGAGCAAGCAATACGGGGCCGAGCTTGTTGTTTCCTCCGCCACGGCCATCGCCAGCGGACTGACCCTCGAGCCCGATCAGAACGACAGGGTGTCGGTCAAGGGAAAGCAGACCCAGCTGGACATTCTCGTGTTCAGGCGTGCAATCGACGTGCTGAACGACTAATCCCGATACCGGCTGAGGTACCATCTCACGAAGCGGCCGACCCCTTCCTCAATCGAGGTGGACGGAACAAAGCCCGTCAAGGCCTCCAGGGCGCTGGTGTCCGCCCAGGTGATCTCAACCTCGCCGGGCTGCATGCCGACCATATTGAGTACCGGCTCCAGGTCGAACGCGTCGGCCAGGACCTGAATGTAACGCATCAACTCTTCCGGCCGGCCATTGCCAATGTTGAGCACACGGCTGGGTGCGACCCCGCTGGTGGCGGAGACGGGATCGTCAGCCTTCCAGTGTCCGTCCGGCTCGGGAGGCTTATCGGCCAGGCGCACCAGTCCTTCGACGATATCGCCGACGTAGGTGAAGTCGCGTTTCATCCTGCCGTGGTTGTGGACGGTCAGTGGCCTGCCGGCACGCATGGCGTCGGCGAACTTGAAGAACGCCATATCCGGGCGACCCCATTCCCCGTAAACGGTGAAGAAGCGCAGGCCCGTGCTCGGCAGCCCGAACAAGTGGGCGTAGCTATGCGCCAGTGCCTCATTCGCCTTCTTGGTTGCGGCATAGAGCGAGATCGGATGGTCAGTCAGCGCGTTTTCTACAGACGGATGGGAGGTGTTGGCTCCATAAACGGAACTGGATGACGCATATAGAAAATGCCTCGGCGGATGATGCCGGCAAGCCTCCAGAACGTGGGCGAAAGCGGTGAGATTACTGGTGATGTAGGACTGCGGCGCTTCGAGGCTGTAGCGAACGCCTGGCTGGGCCGCGAGATGATAGACAACATCCGGGGCGCAGCGGCGCCACAGGTCTTCCGCAGCTCCATCCTCGGCCAGATCGATCCGTTCCACCTCCAGCTCCCAGTCGCGCAAGAGCTGCTCCGCCCGGCCCTCTTTCAGAGCGACGTCATAGTATTCGGAAAAGCTGTCGACGCAGGTAACGCGGTGGCCGTCACGGGCCAGCCTGTCGGCAAGGTGGTAGCCGATGAACCCCGCCGCGCCCGTTACCAAAGCCCGCATTGCCCCTACTCCGTCAGACCCCGACCGCCGGGCGGCCCAGCGAATGGTAGGCAAAGGGCAGTTTGGATACTTCTTCCAGCGTGAAGATGTTGCGCAGGTCGATGAGAACATTGCCGCGCATGAGACCGGCAACCGCCTTCAGGTCCAGGCCACGGTAAAGGTTCCACTCCGTCAGGATGACCAGTGCATCGGCATCCTCAACGGCATCCAGCGGATCGTCTTTCCAGATCACGCCTGGCAGTTCGGGCTCCGCCGCGGGCATGGCGGCAGGATCATGCGCCACGACCTCGCCTCCGAGCTCCTGCAATGCCGGGATGATCGCCAGTGCCGGAGCTTCCCTGATGTCGTCGGTGTTGGGCTTGAACGCAATGCCGAGGATCGCGATACGCTTGCCCTTGACACTACCGTCCATGGCAGCAGAAATCCGGTCGACCATTTGCTGCTTGCGCCGGTCGTTGATCTCGATCGCGGTTTCGATCGACCGCATACGGCTGCCGGCTTCCTCGCCAATGGCCACGAGTGCCTTGGTGTCCGTGGGAAAGCAGGACCCGCCATAGGAGGGGCCGGGGTGGAGAAAGTAGGGCCCGATCCGGCGATCCTTTCCAAGCGCATGCGTCGCCTCGGAGATATTGGCCCCTGTGGCCTCGCACAGGTCCGCCAGCTCGTTGACGAAGCTCAGGCGCATCGCCAGGAAAGAGTTGTTCGCATACTTGATCAGCTCTGCCGTCTCAAAGTCCGTGAAGATCAATGGGGCGTCGCGCAGCGACAGGGGACGGTATGCGGTCGCCAGCAGTTCGCGTGCACGGTCTTCTTCCACCCCGACAACGATCTTGTCCGGCCGCATGAAATCCTCAATGGCTGAACCTTCGCGCAGGAACTCGGGGTTTGAGGCAACCGCAAAGTCCGCATCCGGCCGCGCCTCGCGGATGATGCTGTCGATCCGTCTCGCCGTGCCCACAGGCACCGTCGATTTCGTGACCACCACCTTGAAGCCCTCAATCGCCTCTGCAATCTCACGTGCTGCGGCATCGACATAGGTCATGTCCACCGCACCACCGCTGCGTCGCCCCGGAGTACCCACAGCGATGAAGATCAGAGCAGAGGAGGCGACCGCGCTGGCCAGATCGGTGGTGAAGAACAACCGGTTCTGTTCCCGGTTGGACGCAACCAGAGAATCCAGTCCGGGTTCGTATATTGGAATTGCTCCCGCCTTGAGGCTCGCGATCTTGTCCGCGTCCTTGTCGACACAGGTTACGGAAAATCCAAACTCTGAAAAACAGGCGCCGGACACGAGGCCGACATAGCCCGTCCCAACCATCGTGATTTTTAACATGGTGATCTAGCTCAACGCGGGTTTTGCGGTGATGTAGTCCATAGATGCTTGTTGCTGCAATGCAAAAGCGGCGAACGCAACTGTGGTGTGACAAACGGTTTTTTTTGATGCTAGGTTGCAAAACGGCTGAACGTGAAAGAGACGGCTCTTTCCGTGGATTGGGAATTGTATGGCAGGCAAAGAGTTTTTTGTGAGGTTCTGGGGGGTACGCGGAAGTCTTCCGTCACCGGGGCCGGATACGGTCGAGTTTGGCGGCAATACACCTTGTATCGAAATTCGCTGCGACGGGCGCGTCCTGGTTTTTGACGCCGGCTCGGGCATACACCCGCTCGGCAATCAGCTGAAGTCGGAAGGGGTGTCGCGGCTCGATCTGTTTTTCACCCACACCCACTACGACCATATCGGCGGCCTGCCATTTTTTGGCCCCTTCTACTCCGAGCAAACCACGATCGACATCTGGTCCGGTCACGTCGACGACGACGAAACCACCACGAAACAGATGGTCAAGAAGTTCATGAGCCCGCCATTCTTCCCGGTCCCGCCGGAGATTTTCAAGGCGAAAGTGGGCTATCACGATTTTACACCCGGCAATCAATTTGATTTGCCTGGCGGGATAGTCATCAAGACGGTAGCGTTGAATCATCCGGGCGGTTCAATGGGATACCGTGTCGAGTTTGACGGCAGATCGATCTGCTACATTACCGATACGGAACACGTCCCAGGCGAGCCCGACCAAGCCATTCTGGATCTGATCCAGGATTCCGACATCATGATCTACGACGCTACGTACTGCGACACAGAATTCGAGCACTTCGTCGGCTTCGGCCATTCCACATGGCAGGAGGGAATCCGCCTGTGTGAGATGGCCAATGTCGATCAATACTGCATCTTCCACCACCGGCCTTCCCATGACGACAACACCATGCGGAAGATCGAAGATGACGCAAAGGCGCTCTTTCCCCAATCCGTAGCGGTCAGAGAGGGTATGCAGCTCATCCCATGACCGAGGGACAACAGACCGAGCCGGCTTCGCCGCCTGGTCTGATCGCCGTTATCAAGAACGCTCTGCCCACCCAGGAGCAGACGGACCTGCCGGCGCGTATCCGGCGGGCCATTGAGCGGCAGGATCAGTCCAGCGAGGTGCTTGCCAAGATCCTGCAGCTTGCCGTGGTTTCGATCATGGCGATCCTGTATTTCTCGACGCCCAAGACGGATGCAGGCACGGCGTTCTCACCCGTGCCTTATGCGTTGCTGACCTATCTCTTTTTGAACCTCATCGGCCTGGTATGGGCCTTGCGCTGGGGCCTGCGCGACTGGGCGGTATATGGTTCGATCGTCATCGACATGTCGCTGCTGTTCGTCCTGATCTGGAGTTTCCATATTCAGTACGGCCAGCCCGCCTCCTTCTATCTGAAGGCGCCGACAATCCTCTACGTTTTCATCTTCATTGCGATCCGCGCCATGCGCTTCCAGGCGCGTTTCGTTCTGGCCGCGGGACTGGCGGCCAGTATCGGCTGGACCGCGCTGGTGATCTACGTGATCACGGTTGATCCGCAGAACACGATGATCACGCGAAACTATGTCGAGTACCTCACGAGCAACTCCGTCCTCATCGGAGCCGAGCTCGACAAGATCATTACGATCATGCTGGTAACCCTGATTCTCGGACTTGCGCTCAAGCGCGGTTATGCCTTGCTGGTCAGCGCGGTGAGCGAACAAACCGCGGCACGGGACCTGTCACGGTTCTTCGATGAGTCGGTCGCCTCCCAGATCACGCGCTCCGACCAGTCGATCGCGGCGGGCGAAGGGGCAACACGCGATGCCGCCGTTCTCAATATCGATATCCGCGGCTTTACGACCATGGCGGCCACCATGCCGGCGAGCGACGTCATGGGGATTCTCACGGCCTATCAGGGCCAGCTGGTGCCCATCATCCAGCGCAATGGCGGGACCATCGACAAGTTTCTCGGTGACGGCATCATGGCGACCTTCGGGGCGCTTACCCCCAGCGGGACCTATGCGGCGGATTCTCTGCGGGCCATCGACGAGATCATGGCCAATGTCGACACCTGGAACGACATTCCGGAGCTTGCCCGGTTCGGGCCCAGTGCCATCAATGCAGCTGTGGCCGGCGGCCCCATCTCGGTCGGCGCGGTCGGCGATCAGAAACGGCTGGAGTTCACGGTTATCGGCGCGGCGGTCAATCTTTCCGCCAAGCTCGAAAAGCACAACAAGGTGACCCGGAGCCGTGCCCTGACGACGGCGGAGTTCCTGGAAGAAGCCAGGGCCGAGGGATACGATCCGCAAAGGACGATTGAAATCGTTACCTCGCCGGTGGACGGAACCTCGGGTAAATTCGAACTCGCAGTCCTGCACCGCTAGACTGAACTCCGCCCAGGTTCGGCCGGACGAGCTTCGTTTCATGCCGCGTCAGCGCACCAGACATCGTGCCCGCGAAGGCGGGCATCCGAAGCGCAACGCTACGCCCTTAGTCAGCGGCCCTCGACTCCCGTCTGCGCGGGAGCGACGTTGGTATGATCAATTCTGAACCGCCGGGGGCTGGGAAGGGAAGACTTCCGCCGGACCGACCCATCTGGCTCGGGGATGAGACCGAACGAGTTCGCCAAGGCGCTCCAGGAACTCCCATACGGCCTCGTCGTGGACAAGATGGTGCGTCAGGATGCCGATGGGTATTCCGGTTCCGGCATGGGCCCTAACCAGCTCGGCGGCCTCCTCGATCAGCTCAGGATGCGGCCGGCAGCCGCGCGTTCCGTGCCAGTCGATGACGTCCAGATGGGTGTTGCCGATCTTCAGACCTTCCGGCGCTCCGGCGAGAAACCGGTCCGCGAATACCGAGAGGCCTGAAAACCCCATCTCGGCAAGCTCGGACACCACTTCCGGGCAGACCCGGTTCCATGGCGGCACGAACACACCGAGCGCGGTGTCCGGGGACAGCTGCCGGACAATTTCAAGGCCATCCCGCAATTCAGTCCGCATGTCCGCCATGGGGCGATGGGCGGCAAACTCCTGTTTCTTGTCCGGCGCACAGGCGTGGTTGGTGTGGGCCCATCCGTGAACGCAAGCGCGAAGTTCAGGGCATGCCACCAGGGCCTGAGAAAGAGTTTCCTCTACCCGGGCCGGGATCACCGCCAACAGCGCTTCGGTTCCGTTGCGCGCCGCCCAGCCTGCGAGCCGCCGTAGCTCAGGCGTATCGGAGACAGCGTCGTCATCCCGCAGCCAGAAATTGGCCGGAGCGCCGCCGATCGCATCCAGAGCATCCGTCAGCAGGCTCCACGGATCGCTCACAGCAGGGCTCCCAGCAGGTTGTGCAACCGCGCCGCAGCCTGCTCCAGCGAACGCTCGTCCCTGACGAACTTCATGGCTTGGCCGGACATCTCCCGGCGCTTAGCGGGAGTGTCGATCAGCAGCCTTACGGCTGCACGAAATGCCGCCACATCATTTTCCTGGGTAAGCAATCCGGTTCGTCCCTGTTCCACCACGCTCGGCACGCCTTTTGTGTCCTGCGCCACCACGGGCAGACCTGCGGCCTGAGCTTCAAGATAGGCCATGCCGAACGCTTCGCCAAAGCCCGGCCAGACATAGATGTCCGCTTTCGAATAACACCGGAACAACGTTTCCTGAGAAAGCTGGCCGCGCCAGTTCAGCCGCGCCTGCTCTATGGGCTGAAAGGCCCGTTCCACATCGCGGCGTGCTTCTCCGTCGCCTACGATGTCGAGTAACCAGGGCGCGTCCTGCATCCCTTCCAGCACCTGCGCCAGCATCTGGTAGCTTTCAAGCTTCACATCCTGCCGCATCATGCCGACAGTGAGCAGACGGACAGGACCCGCAACTGCGCCACGATCTTCGCGGGCTCCTGCATCAATTTTCGAAACATCAATGAACGGCGGAAACGATTTCAGGTTCTCCTCTCCTCCAAGAAATTCCTCAAGCCCGGCCCGGTCCCGCGCCGTCAGGCAGAGATGCAGCCGCGCCGACCGCAGGCCCGCCTCATTGAGCGCATGCGCCCGGGCCCATGCACCAGAGGCACGCTTGCGCGACCAGGACGCTTCCGCCGTGACATAGGGAATGCCTAGCTCGCGCGCGACAACGGGGCCGATGAGATCGGGCGACTTGTAGTAGGGATGGTAGGTGAACCAGCAGGCCGGCCGCTGCAGCTTGCCGGAGCGGTAACGTTCCATAAGCGCTTCAATCTCCGCAGCCGCCTCCTGCTGAAACCGGGGAAGCTCACTGTCTCCCGTTTTCAGATAGACCCTCAATACGGAAGCGGTCCGGGGTTCAAGTCCAGCCATCGCCATTGCCTGCAAGATCAGTCTCGCCATCTGGCGGTCTCCGGAGGGTACCGGATGATCGGCAGGTTTCAGGGGTGCATAGAAGGCGACTGACATTGCGATTCGGCGGGGCACCGGTCTCCGGATTCCAAGCAAAGGGATAGCCAATAGTGCCTCCGGCGTCGAGCAGACAACACGCCCCCGCTTGGTGAAAAAACAGTTGGCACCAATTGTGTGACCGTTGCACTCCCAGCGGGATTCGGGGTAGCTTTCCTGCCG
>JBCCEL010000090.1:0-18122 GCA_039030315.1 Pseudomonadota bacterium | reverse complement strand
GAAAATAGCAGGCTTCGGCCGGCATCTCGTCCGGAACCCAGTAGGTTAGCCAGTTGTCAGGCAGAAAGCCGAAACGTTCACCGTCAAACTGGAGGGCGACTTTCGCAAGAAGTCCCATGGGCACATCATGGATGGCTTGTACCTTCCAACTGGGCAGGGCAGGGCTGAACGTCAAGGCGCCGCTATTCAGCACGCCGGTTGAGACGGTCACGATGCACGCTTTGGCGCCGATGGTTCCGGCCGGAGTCTCCACGGAAACACCTGGCCCACCCCAGTCTACGCGCGTAGCTGGCGTGCCCAGTTTGATGCGTAGACCGCCCGCCAGGTTCGCGACCAGCCGGCCATGCCCTTCCTTCACCATGAAGCTGGGATTGTTGTCCGCGTTCTGCGAGAACTCCAGCGTTGAAAGATCCTTGAAGTCTACCCCGTAATCCATAGGGCCGATCCAGGACTGGCAGACGCCGGAGAAAGGCAGGCCGGGCGGAACGACTGTTGATGCCGGCACGTCCTGCCCGGCCTTTCCCGCTTCGTCCAATGCTTTTGGAATGTGCTGCCAGCACGCCCAGTACTGTTCTACTTCCCGGTCGCTGGCTCTTCGATCGCCGACAAAAAGGACTTCAGGCGGCGTGCTGTGCTCCACGAGGGTATAGTCTGACCGCTCGGCAAGCAGCTTGAAGGGATTGTCGTTCGCTGCCGTGATCCAAGAGCATCCGTGGTCGAAGGGCACCCCGAAGGATTGCGCCTCGGTATAGGCCCGTCCACCAACCCTGTTTGCCGCCTCCAGGACGATGACTGTCTTGCCCAGCTCAAGGAGTGTCCGGGCCGCGGCAATGCCGGCTGATCCCGCTCCGATGACGACCGCATCTGGATTGGCCGGCAGGTCAACGGTGTCGCGAATTGGCATTGTGCCGAGAGCCAGTCCGGCAGCCATCAGGGAACGGCGTGTGAGCTTTTTCATTTGCGGGTCAGAGGGGCTGGTCTGAGCCGTTGTTCGCCACAGTTTTCAGCTCGCCAGTTTCAGACCGCCAGCGGCCTGCTGTTCGAACTCGCGAATTTGGTGGAGGCTGTAGTCGCGCATGCAGCCGGGATGGTCGACGTAGTGCCGGTACCAGTCGACCGTCTTTTCCACGGACGTGTGAACGTCCCAGTGCGGCTTCCACCCGAGTTGGCCGATGGCCTTGTCGATCGAGACCCTGAGCGTGCCCGCCTCGTTGAGGGTCTCGCTTGCGCTGACATCGCGCCAGCTGCCGCCGCCCCACTTGTTGTGAAAGAGTTCCACGATTTCCCTGACGGGAACATCATCGCCTGGAACCGGTCCGAAGTTCCATCCTTCCGCGAACCTGGGATCCGGCGAGCCCAGCAGCCTGACGGCGAGCGCGAGGTAGCCGCTTAGCGCCTGCAGCACGTGCTGCCAGGGCCTGACCGCTGAAGGGTTCCGCAGACAGACGGGCTCGCCTTGCCGGAGCGCCTTCACGACATCGACCATCAGCGCGTCATGGGTCCAGTCGCCGCCGCCAATGACATTGCCTGCCCGCGCGCTGGCCAGCTTGACCCCGTGTTCCTCAATGCGTTGCGGCGGGAAGAAGGCGTAGCGATAGCTCCGGATGGCAAGTTCAGCGGCGCCTTTGCTCGCGCCGTAGGGGTCGCGTTCGCCCATCGGGTCCGCTTCCCGGTAACCCCAGACCTGCTCCTTGTTTTCATAGCACTTGTCGCTGGTGACGCAGATCACGGCGCAAGGCCGACCCAGCTGCCGCACGCTTTCCAGCACATCGATCGTTCCCATGACGTTGACGTCGAAGGTTTCTCTCGGGATGCGGTAGCCTTCCCGGACCACGGTCTGCGCCGCGAGATGAAGCACCAGATCGGGAGCCGCGCGTGCCATGGCGGCCGTCAGGGTCTCGGCATCGCGGATATCCGCACAATAGTGATCCTCAAGCACGTCAAGGACGCCGGATACGCCGAAATTGTGCGGCTCGGTCGGCGCCTCGAGCGAATAGCCGGTCACATTGGCGCCAAGCCGGCTCAGCCATAGACAGAGCCAGGACCCCTTGAAACCGGTATGGCCGGTCACGAAAACCGATTTGCCCTTCAAGCTGGAAAAGTCGTTCATCTGCCTGTTCCCTTCGGATTGCGGCACCCAGCGCCGTTTTGCCCGGTTCAGGCGATCAGGAACTCGGCGTCCACGCCGAGTTCGCTGGCCTGCGATCTGATCTCCGCCTCGTAGAGCGGGTTTGTGATAATGACCTTGTGCGGGCGGAAATCTGACAGAGTTTCCGGCGCGACGATTGCGTGACCCGTACCGGCAACGAACTTGCCCTGCTTGTCCGGATTGATCTCGACGACGAACTTGACGGCATCAGAGTGGCGCACGGAATTCAGAAATGTGATGCCTTTGCCGCCCGCACCCCAGACGACCACCCGCTGATCCTCATTCCGGTATTGCTCAAACCGATCACTCCAGAGCATTGACTTGGCTTTGAACGCGTCGCCGAACCTCAACAGTACAGTCGGCGCCGCCAAGGCAGAGTGGGCCTCTGGCGCCGATCTGGCGGATTGTCCCGCTCTGGCCTCGACGAAGACATACTGTCCGTCTTCGTAGCAATAGTC
This sequence comes from Pseudomonadota bacterium, assembly GCA_039030315.1. Classification (GTDB taxonomy): domain Bacteria; phylum Pseudomonadota; class Alphaproteobacteria; order Rhizobiales; family CAJQND01; genus JAAEUE01. Next base: position 15,515 of record JBCCEL010000090.1, on the reverse strand, counting down.
CGCGTCACAAATGTCAAAGCCGTGCCTGGAGAAGAGAGTTCGCAGTGATCGAAGGCTGAAATAGTTGCACTGCTCGCAGTTCACGCTCCAGACTTCGCTGGTCTCAAATGCCCTCCAGGCGTTGAAGGTTTCGATGTAGAGGGAGGCATCCGACCGTTTTGCGAGCCGGTGCAGGTCGACCATGAACTGAGCCAGGGGTGGAATGACTTCGATGACGGAGAGACTGCAGATGAAATCGGCCGGCAAACTGTCATGGGCCGGACCGAAGCAATCGCTGATCAGCCTGATCCCGCCGTTCCCCGGAGAAAAGGTGCGATCTGAGGGAAGTGTCGGATCGATACCGATACACTCATTTCCGCCCTTGCGCGCAAGAGCTGTCAGGAAGAAGCCGTCCCCGCAGCCGATTTCCAGTACGGTTTTTCCGCGAAGATCGAAACGATCCACAAGACGTTCGGCAACGCCATCGATGAAGTTTCTGAAGATTTCCGAATGGTGCAGCGCCGCGTTGTAGCCTGGCTGGAAACCATTCTGAGAGCTGTCGTGGGCGCCATTGAAGGTCAGCCCGCATGAATGACAGAACGTCAAAGCCAGCCTGGCCCGGGGCGCGGCACGCGCTGCGTCACGGCTGGGGTAGGCGACCCCGACCTTGAGCGGCAGCTCGCTAGTCGTGAACACAGTGCTGGTTTCCGGACTGCGGCAGGCGGGGCACGCAGAGCCGGAATCTAGGGGCCGGTTCGCGCTCAGGTTTGCCTCTGCGCCGGGCCCGCTTCGGTTCGTGCTTCGATTGAACGGCCTTCGCCTCGCCGAGGCGGTTTCGGAACGAATGCGCCGGAGTTTCGGGCGTAGGGCGGTCTTGCCTTTTGCGGTCAACATGTCTGTCCTCCGCCGCGGCTGTTATTCATGCGCCGCAGCCGCTCGATGTTTCTCCCGCCCAGCCCTTCACGCCGGAGCGTTTTGAGCAGCACATCTCGCCACTTTGACACCTGGAACAGCCATTGCAGAACGACAGTCAGACAGATCATGCGTTGATGCACACCCGGCGCCGACCGACGGATTGCGCTCAGGTAGCCCGCGAGAAGGGTGAGCCTTGTGAAGGAAGTCTTCCACGTTCTGCGGGTGCTGATGAATTCCTGTTGTTCCGCCGCTGTCCGCATGTTGCTGGAGGCCTGGTCGACTACGCCGGAGAAAAACAGCGTTTCGGGAATCTCCACAAAATCGCCGAGCAGAGCCAGTTCGGCGATGAGAACCTTTTCTGCGCCGTAACAGGGCAGGAAGAGGGGGGTTTTCCCCAGGGCTTCTCTTCTGATCAGGCCGAAGGTGTCGTGGCATCCGCCCTTGCCCAGCAGAACCGACCTGAAGCGCCGCCTGACGTCGAACGACTGGCGCTCGGGGTAGCTGACATTCTGACTGCCGGCTTCTTCCAGCAACACGCCGTTCGCGTCGATATGGGAGGAGCGCGAGTGGCACCAGACGGCCGATGGGTTGCTTTCGAGCATCCGGACAGCCTTCTCCAGGTACGTCCTGTGGCACCGATCGTCGACCGCAGTCCACTTGAAGTACCGGCCCCGGGAAAGCTCGAAGACCTGTCTGAAGTTCGGGACCGCTCCCAGATTTTCCGGCTGGCGCACGTATGTGATCCGCGCGTCCTGCCTTGCATAGTCGAGGCAAATCTCCCGCGTTCGGTCTGTCGACGCGTTGTCTGAGATGATGAGTTCGTAGTCCCCGAAGCTTTGTGCCAGCACTCCTTTTATGGCGTTTTCGACGAATGCTTCACCGTTGTAAACCGGCATGCCCAGCGAGACCGTAACCGGATCTGCAGAGGTTTCGGCCTCCAGCCTGACGCGTTCTTCGTCAACTTCCATAGTTTGCTGCTCTGGCTGTGCTCTGGTTACTCGTGGGACCCGGCTCTAGTTGTACCGGCGGTAGACGACCTTGGAGGGGCGCCCGACAAGATAGTGTTCGACGCCTTCGTCCAGTGCCGTGCGATAGACATGGAGAGCATTGTCGATTGCCCGGATCGTCGCATCGATGTCCGCCTCGCTGTGCGTGTAGCTCACCACGAGCGACGGAATGATCAGGCCGCGCTTGATGGTTTCCTGCAACATCAGCGTCCGGAAGGCCTGTGAAGGTTTCTGATCCGGACCAAGGCTGGTCAGAACCATGCAGCAGGGTTTGCCTTCAACCTTGACGAAATCCTGCAAGCCGTGGCCGGAGATAACCTCGTTCAAGCCGCTCTTCAGCTGAGTGCCTCGCGCAAACAACGTCTCGATCACGGGTTCGTTCTGGTACACCTGCATCGTTGCGATGGCGCCTGCCAGAGCGTGGGTTTCCGCTCCATGCGTGGTTGAAAGAAGGAATACCCGTTCGCGGTCATGCTCAAGCCCGCCGAGCTCCATGATCTCCTTTTTGCCGACAAGCGCCGAAACAGACATTCCGTTGCCGAGCGCCTTGCCGAAGGCTGAGAGGTCCGGGACGATGTCGTAGTACTTCTGCGCACCGCCATTGTGCCAGCGGAAGCCGGTGATCATTTCGTCAAGAACGAAGACCGCACCCTCGTCGTGACAGAGTTCCTGAACCTTGTGCAGGAAGCCGTCTTCAGGATCGCCGTACTTGGCAGGCTCCAGGATTACGGCCGAGATCTCACCGGGGTGTGACTGGAACAACCGGTGCAGGCTATCGATGTCGTTGTATCGGAACTTCAAGGAGTGCTGCTTATCCGTTTCAGGGATTCCGGCATCGATATCCGTAGTGCCGATGAACCAGTCGTGCACTGCGAAGAACGGGTGGTCCGCGCAGAATGCCACCTTGTCCCGCCGCGTATGCGCCCGCGCCAGCTTGAGTGCCGCAGTCGTGACCGTTGAACCGTCTTTGCCGAACTTGCACATCTCCGCGCCGTCGATCATGCCGAGCAGCGTTTCAGCACAGGTCAGCTCGATCGGGGATGGGCGACCGAAGTTTGCGCCGTTTTCCAGCTCGTCCTGAACCGCCTTCACTACAGCCGGGAATGCATGGCCCAGCGTCACCGCCCGGCAGCCGGCGCCGTACTCAATGAATTCGTTGCCATCGATGTCCCAGACATGGGAGCCTGTGCCGCGCTCGATATACCCCGGAGACAGCACCGGAAACTGATCGTCGCCCTTTGCCGCCGTATGACACCCGCCGGGGATCACAGCATGCACGGTCTTTCGCAAGGCGTCCGATTTCCCAAAGTTCGTCCGGTGGGGCGTTGAGAAGTCCTGGCCGGGTCTCGGCCGCTTGTCGATCGTCTTCAGCATGGTTCCCGCCGCAGATTTTTGGCCAGCGTTTCGTGTCGCGTGCGCTTCATGCAAACGGCGAGCCAGCTGGAGGCCACCAGTACCGCGGCGAGCAGTGTTTTTTGGGTTCCGCGATGGAGCCGGGGTTGATCCGCCTGACGCAGTGCCGTTTTGAGACATGTTGCGGAGCTGGTAGAGGCTGTCGGGTCGGGCGATAGGAGCACAGCTGTGGATGATCGGTCAGCCGCCCGCTTGGTGCGCGAATTGCAATCCAGACTTTGAACCCCTGAGGAAATGCTGCGCCGATGCTCCGATTGCTGAAACCTGTTCTTGTTTTGCTGGGCGTCCTTGGCGGCATCTTGCTGACCAGCAGCGCACTCGCGGGCGAGCGTCCGGAGTTAAAGGACACAAGCTATCCGATCCCGCGCGGGGCGGTCTTTGTCTCCACAAAGGGCAGCGACCGGAACCCTGGCACCCGGAAGAGACCCCTGCGCTCCGTCGGATCGGCTATACCATTCACTCCGGAAGGCGGCACGATCGTCATTCGCGGCGGGACGTACAGGGAGACGTTGCCCGATCTGGCAAAGCGGCTGACACTCCAGCCCTATCCCCATGAGAAAGTCTGGTTAAAGGGCAGCGAGATCGTTGAGGGCTGGGTCCGTGACGGAAACGCCTGGCGCAGGAACGACTGGAAGCCGGACTTCTGCCGTGACTGTTTTCATCCAGGCAACATAGATCCGGATTTTCCGAACGCCGGTCAGCCCGATCAGGTTTTCATCGATGGCGAGCCGCTCAGGCAGGTTGCTGTCCGGTCCGAGCTGTCCGAAGGAACGTTTTTCGTCGATCACAAACGCCATCGTCTCTATCTGGGAACCTCGCCGTCCGGCAAAAACGTGGAAGCCTCAGTGCACGGCACGGCGTTGACGATTTGGCAAAACGGCCACGGAAGCATCATCCGCGGACTTGGGTTCGCCCACTACGCTCCGGCTTCCAATCACGGCACTGCAGCGACACTCAAGGTCAGCGCCGATCAAGTACGGCTTGAGAACAACACGTTCGCTTTCAGTGCCGCCAAGGGTGTCGAAGTGTTCGGTCGAAATGTGCAGGTCCGCGGAAACACCTTTCTCCGCAATGGCTGGATCGGCTTGGCGGCCTGGAAGGCTGATGGCCTCAAGGTGAGACATAACCGCTTTGCCCGGAACAACCGGGAAATGTTCATGCGCACGGGCCCCGTCTCGGGGGCGGCTGGTGCCAGCATCACCGCGACGAGAGAGCCCGTGGTCTCCGACAACCTCTTCGACGGCAACCATTCCAACGGTCTCTGGTTCGACATCAGCGTCACAAAGGCCATCGTAAGTCGCAATATCATGCGGAACAATCTGCGCCACGGGCTGTTCTACGAGATATCGTCACACGGGGTGATTGCTTCGAACATCATGTCCGGAAACGGTTTGGGCGGGATTGCCCTTTCCGATTCCGCGCACATGCAGGTCTACAACAACACGCTGTACGGCAACATGCTGGCCCTGATTGTTCAGGACGGGGACCGCGTCAACGACAACCCGGCGGAAATTGCAGACGGCAGCACCTGGATTTCCGCGGATACCAGTTTTCACAACAATCTTCTCTCCGGAAGTCCAAAGTCGAACTACCCCTATGTCTGGGTCCGTGACTTCACCGGGAAACAGCGTGCCGACAACATGTTGACCGTTTCGGACAGCAACGCATTCTACCGACAGGACCCATCTCAACCTTCCCATCTGGTCGAATGGTGGCGCGGTCCAAAGCGAGCGCTGTTCGCCAATCTCAATCAGTTCCGTTCAGCAACGGGCAGGGACCGAAACAGTGCGGCTGTTGAAGGAACGTCAATCGACCCGTTCTTTCAGGACGCGGTTCGCGGCAACTTTGCCCTGAAGCCGCGTAGCGCTGCGCGCTTGGCGGGCCGAACGATCCCTCCGGATGTCGCGAAGGCTATCGGTATCAGTAACCGGCACTCGCCTAATCTCGGGGCGCTTCTTCTGCCGGGCGGCCGGCCTGTCACGCCGGAATGATCACGAGCGAAAGATGACAGACACCGTGAAAGAGCCCGCACGGGACAGCGCATCGCAGGAGCGGCGAACCCGATACTTCGGCAGGTTCCTGCTCCTGGTTCTCTGGATTGGAGCGATCGAAGTTTCGAGCTTCGTGATCCTGAACGTTCTCCAGAGCCGCTACAGGACACTGGTGTATGACAGCAGCTACATCCAGGTTGCCGATGTCACATCCCGAGGTGGATATGACGCGCGCCTCGGCTGGATCCCCAAGGGGGATCTGGACGAGCATGGAGCCAGGGTGGATACGTCCGGTCATTCGTACGCGACCGCTTGCGTTGAGATGTACGGGGATTCGTTCACATGGTCCGACGAGGTTCAGGGCCGCCATGCCTGGCCCAACGACTTGTCCGGTTTCCTCGGCTGCCGTGTTCTGAACTTCGGGGTCGGTGGCTATGGAAGCGACCAGGCTTTGCTGAGATATCTCGGTAATCAGCGCCATGCGGACATCGCCGTCCTGAATCACCTCTCCGAAAACATCATGCGCAATGCCAATCAGCTGCGGAACCTGATCTATCCCGGAAAACAGCTGGCGCTGAAGCCGAGATTTGTTCTTGAGAAGGGCACGCTCAAGTATGTGTCCGTGCCGGAGGTGGATGTGAATCAACTCGACCAGGCTGCGACGCGCCTGGTTCACGAGTTCTTCGTGCCGGATGGCAAAAGCGGCATTAGGTCCGAGTTCACGTTTCCTTACACCTACACGCTGCTGGGCATGGCGACGGGCCATTATCGGATCAGCGCAAGGTTGCGCGGTGAGCCTGCCCATGCCCGCTTCTATGATGCCGATCATCCCGCTGGAGGTCTCGAGCTGACGAGCAGGATCGTTGGGCGCTTCGTGGCCGAGGCTCGAGCAAAAGGCCAGATCCCGCTGATTACGATTATCCCCATGTGCAAGGATCTCAAGTTCGCCGAGATACACGGGGTGCTGCCCCATCAGTCCCTCGTGCAATCCCTAAAGGATCAGGGGATCGAGGTCTTCGATTTCTCTGCTGCATTCCGGGAGAGGGCGGATTTTGAGTCCCTCTACATCGATTGCAGAGGCCATCTCAACAAGGCTGGTTACAGGTTCATGGCGACCACGTTCGCACGGTACCTTGAGCAGAAGGGTTTGGTGCCGAAGGCGCAACAATCTGCGGCCTATCCGGTTTCGTCTCCGGTCCGATGAACCCTCGGCGCTGCGTTCTGGGTCCGCACGCCAAGGATTTTCCGCGCGGCCGCAGCGGCGCCCAGACCATTGTCGATGTTTACGGTGACGATCCCCGGCGCACAGCTTGAGAGGGCGGAGGCGAGAGCCGCTTTCCCCCCTTCTGAAACACCGTAGCCAACCGACGTGGGCACGGCGATGATGGCGGTCGGGACGAGGCCGGCGAGCACGGAAAACAGTGCCCCTTCCATCCCGGCGACCGCGATAATGAGATCGGCCTCCCGGAGAGTGGGGAGGACGCGTTCCAGTCTCCAGAGCCCGGCGACACCGACATCGACATGGAGCGTGGTTCTGAGACCGAAGAAGTTGGCCGCAACTTCAGCCTCCATGGCGACAGGCAGATCGGACGTGCCGGCGGCGACGATTGCAACGCATGGCGCCTCATTGGGAACCGCCGGGACCCTGTATGTACCGGTTCGGGCGTCCCGGTTGACGACGACGTCTGCGGCGGCGAGAGCATCGGCCTGGCTGTCCGTCAGCCGGGTGAAGAGGACGGGTTCGCCGCGCTCCTGATGGGCAGTCAAAATGTCCCTGAGTTGCTGCAGGGATTTGTTCTCCGCATAGACGGCCTCCGGCACGCCCGTTCGCTGTCGCCTCGACCAGTCGAAAATGGTGTGCTCCTGCATCAGTCCTGTGGCCTGATGAACGCGCTGCCCTGCGTGTAGCTCCCGATACCCGCCAGGCTGCGGTTCTCGGCGGCGCAGATCTGCCGGGCCAATGCAACCGCCTCGGCAGGCAGGGGCTCATCGGATTCGATGCGCACGCCTTCAGGGATCACGCGGCAGCGCAGGCTCGCGTTAGGTGCGAAGGGACGTAGTGCCGACTCGACCCTGTGGATGAACCCCAGATCCTTGCGGGAGATGCGAATGCCCGTTTGAACCCGGCTCGCAAGGCATGGCTGCGCCGGAAGCCCGGCAATGTCGTCCAGACCGAACTCGCGGGCGATTTCGCGCAAGTCAGACTTGCCGAGACCGGCCTCCACATAAGGGTGGACAACGTCGTGCTCGCTGGCCGCAATCAGCCCCGGCCTGAAGTCACCAAGATCATCGGCATTGGTTCCGGAGGCAATCGGCCCTGCATGTTCGCCCCGCATCGTGGCGTACAGATTGGTTTTGCAGAAATAGCACCGGTTGTGTGGGTTGGCCCGGTACTCAGGGTCGCCGAACTCGCCGCTTGAGATGATCTTGAGGCGCCATCCTCCAGATTTGGCGTGCTCGTGCACGCGATCCGTCGCCTCAGGCGGTACGGCGGGCGAAACTGCGTGGATGCAGACAAATTCCCTAACCCATCTGGCGGCGCAGTGAGCAAGGGTCAGACTGTCCACGCCGCCGCTGACGGCCACGGCAAGACGTTCATAGCTCTCCAGGACCGAGCGCAGTCTGGTTGCCGGATCAGTCATCCAGGGCCTCAATATCGCGGGCCTTGGCTCTGCGTGCACTCAGTCCGCTGAGACCGGCGAGATCATCACTTTCGGCTTTTGCCGTGGTCCCTTGAGGCCGCGTGACGCTCTTGAACCGCGTGTCGTGTTTGATCCCGGCCTGCCTTGGCAGCACATGCCGCGCAACGGTTTCCACACGCAGGCCGATCGTGCTCGTTTCGGCAAAGCAGAGCTCGGTCACCCGGTCGCAGGCGGCCCGGCGGACCATCACCGATACGGCAAACTGGGTCCGGCCCTTCTTTCCGATCGCCGTCAGGTGCGATGCGTCGAGAACCGCCTCGTCGGCCCTCAGCCTGTCGAGTGACACGGCCAGTTCCTCCGGGGTCATGTCGTCGACATCAAAGCGGATCAGGCTGACCATTTCGGCATGATGCAGATCCGTTTCGAAGCAGAGCACCCGCAGTATGTTTGGAATACCTTCAATCTGCATGGTCCCGGCCCCCAAGCCGGTTGCGGTGAGCTTGCCGCGAGGCCCGAGCGGACTCTGCGAGGGAGACAAATGCTTTAGAATGGCCGCACCTGTGGGCGTAATGCGTTCGCCCCGACCGCCATCGTCAATGAAGGAAAACCCCTTGAGCAGTTCAGCTGTCGCCGGGGCGGGAACCGGCACCCGCCCGTGTTGTGTCTTCACGGTCCCGCTCCCGAGCGGGAGGAGGGAAACGGTCCAGCTGTCCGCCCCCACATATTCGATAAGTGACGCCGCGCTGATGATATCGGCAATGGAATCCCAGTCCGCCAGTTCGTGGAAGTGGACCTGATCCACCGGAATTCCATGACACCTGGCTTCCGCGTCCGCCAGGTCTTGGAAGATTGCAACGGCACGAGACTTGACGGGCGCTGCCAGTCCACAAGCCTCGATGTCGGCACGGATGCTCCTCCAGGTCCGGGCCGACGCCTCCTCGGCAAGAATATCCACGGTCACACGCTGCGCAGCAAAGCCTTTCTCGCGGACGTCTTCGGAACTGACCTGGACATGATCCGTCAGTCCGGCAGCCTGCAGGTCAGCCTGGAGGCGGCTCTCCGCCTCCGGAAAGGCAGAGAGCATGGCCGCCAGAAACATGTCGCCGGCAATGCCGCCGGTGACATCAAGATGCAGGGCTCTGTTCATGCAGCCGCCGCTGTAGATTTCGGAACGACATATGGACCCTCCGGGATCACCGCCACGGCGCTGTCATTGTGGATGGCAATACTCTCTGCAATCGCCTCGGTCAGGTCGGCGATCCGCTCTACGCCGGTCACGGCGAAGTCCTCATCGGAGAGGTTTTCGGTGTAGAGCTGGATGCGACCGACACGCATGGGCTTCAGCTGCATCTCGGTCTGCCATTCATCCACGTCCGCGAACGTCTTTGCCTCCAGCATCTCCAGAAATGCGTCCGGTCCAACCTCGACAAGTTTCTTCTGCGCTTCGCGAAAATGACCGGAGCCAATGCCTTCCGCACAACTGGACGCCACGATCAGTGTGCCACCCGGCTCAAGAATGTCGAGCGGGGTCACCATGCCCTTCACTGTCTGGTAGTAGGTCTGGTCCAGCGGATATCCCGCGGATGATGTGACCACTGTCTTGAACTTGCGCCCGACCGGAATCTCGGTGAACTCGCGAACGAACTCGACGGCCGCAATGTGACTTTCGATGACCTCGCCAAAGCTGCAGAAGACCAGGTTCCGCTTGTCGTCGATCACCGTATTGAGGGCGTAGATGTCTCCCAGCTTCCTGACGATCTCCAGCTGCTCCTCGTGAAGGGGATTGCCTTCCAGATTGCACTCCTTGGCCGCTGGATGTTCCATGAACCGCGCCGAGTGGAACGTGCGGATCGTCTCGTGATGGGCGATGCCGGGCGCCACCACTTTGCGACCGCCGGAGTAGCCGGCCATGAAATGAGGCTCGACGAGACCGGTTGCGATCCTGAGGTCAGCTTCGACGAAGCGCCGGTCGAGCTTTATCGGAACGCCGCGGCCTTGAGTGATGCCGAGATCGACGTGGTCATCATCGTTCATCGCGAAGTGGTTCTCGACCCTGACATTGTCCAGAACCCAATCATCTCCGACGAGCTCGCGCAGCTCTTCGCCCTCGTTGGGACGGTGCAATCCGGTGGCAACGAGAACACAGATGCTCTCTCTTGGAACGCCTGCCGCGCACATGATCTCGATCATGGGCCGCAGGAACAGATGGTTGGGGACCGGTCTGGTGATGTCACAGATCAGGATGCAGGCCGACGCCTTTCCTCGTGCCAGGTTGGCCAGGCTGCCGGAGCCATGGGGATTTTCCAGCGCGCGTGAGATCTGCGCATCTGGTGCCTCCGGATGCGGAAAGGACGGCTTCTCGATGACATGCGCGTTTGCCGCCTCCGGGAGCGTCAGGGTCAGCCCCTCCCGGCCATAGAGCAAATCGACCTTCATAACTGTCAGCGCCTTCGGCTTTGGAACATGTTTGCCATGGATCATTCATAGGACAGGAACACGGCCCGGCAAAGTAGCAATGGCAGGCCGGGATCGGCCGCGAGCCTGCCAGAATGTGTTACACTCCGCCCGAACAATCTGCTGACCATGGCCAAAGTGCAGATCCGTCAGCGATAGACTTTAGTCCGCCCGAGAGGCGCCAGGGCCCGGAGCGCCTTGCCATCAGGTGGTAACTAAGTCATATTCGAATTTAATAATAAAAGATCCGGGCGCGGAGTGAGTTCCAGCCGCACTGGTATTGGAGGGAACGTACTGAGATGCGGAAGGGCGTCTTTGTGGGTATTTGCGGCTTGTTGGCGGTAATCTGGTGGACCGCGACAGCGGTCGTGCTCCTCGTGCCGGCGGCACAGGCCGAAGATTTGAGCGCGAGGATTGCTGCAATCCTGGCCAAGGCGGATGAAGCTTATGGAGAATATCTCGCCGGACAATGCGTCACCTGCCATCACGCACAAGGTCAGGCGCAAGGAATTCCACCCATCAACGGATTGCCGGACACATACCTGGTCCAGGTCATGCTGGACTACCAGCTCGCCCGCGAAGAGCGCACGAACCCAGCAATGGTGAACGTCGCCAAGAACCTTTCCGACGAGGAGCTGGGCTCGCTCGCAAGGCATTTTTCAAAACTGGAACCTTAATAGGTCACGTCAAGGGAAGGAGACCGGAATGACCAAACTCAACAGAAGGCAGTTCAGCGCATTGGCAGGCGCCACGGCGGCAACAGGCCTTGCCGCGCCTGCGGTGCTGGCCGGCGCAAAGATGAAGCTTGTTGTGATCGGCGGCGGTCCCGGCGGCGGTACCACGGCCCGGTATGTTGCCAAGGGTTCGAAAGACGTTGCTGTCAGCATTATCGAGCCGAAGCACCATTTCACCACCTGCTTCTTCTCGAACCTCTATCTCGGTGGCTTCCGGACGCTCGATTCGATCACGCACAGCTATGGAACGCTGTCTGCCATGTACGGCATCAACATGGTGCATGACGTGGCCGTTGATGTCGATGGTGCGGGCAAGATGGTCAAGCTCGGCCGCGGCGGAGAGATGGCCTATGACCGCCTTGTCGTCTCCCCGGGGATCGACATGCGTTACGATACGATCGAAGGCTACAGCGCAGAGGCTGCAACCGCCATGCCGCATGCCTGGCAGGCCGGCACACAGACAGCAACTCTCAAACAGCAGCTTGAAGCCATGGAAGATGGCGGCACGGTCGTCGTGGCGCCGCCGCCCAATCCGTTCCGTTGCCCGCCCGGGCCTTATGAGCGCGTCTGCATGATCGCTCACTATCTCAAGGCCAACAAGCCGAAGTCCAAGATCATCGTGCTGGATGCCAAGAACAAGTTCTCCAAGCAGGGACTGTTCCAGGAAGCCTGGGAAGCGCACTACGACGGCATGATCGAGTGGTTGCCCGAGGAAGTCACCGGTGGTGTTAAGGCCGTGAAGGCCGATTCCATGGAAGTCGTGACCGAAGACGAAACCGTGAAGGCAGCTGTGGCGAACATCATCCCCGCGCAGAAAGCCGGAGTGATTGCTCAGCGTGCGGGCCTGACCGCTGACAGTGGTTGGTGTCCCATTGATCCCCATTCCATGCGCTCCAAGATGGACGAGAATATCTTCGTTATCGGTGATGCCTCCGTCGCGTCCGCAATGCCGAAATCGGGTTTCTCTGCGAACAGTCAGGCGAAGGTTGCGGCAAACGCCATTCTCGCCGACCTGACCGGCTCCAGAAAATTCCCGGCGAAGTTCCGCAACACCTGCTGGAGCCTGGTGGCCACCAATGACGGCGTGAAAGTCGGTGCCGACTACAAGGGCGGCGATGCCAAGATCGAAGTCACCAGCAAGTTCATTTCCAAGACCGGCGAGTCTGCAGACCTGCGTGCGCAGACGGCTGAGGAGGGCAATGGCTGGTACGCCGGTATCACCAAGGATATCTTCGGCTGATCCTCCCGGAGCCGGAGAGATTGAGGGGCGGCGCCGGGCTCTGGCGCCGCCTTTTTCTTTAAGAGGATTGAAGGTGGAACAATGACCTCCAAAGGATTGATATCGCGGCGGAATTTCGTTGCGAGCGCCGGTGCTATGTCACTGTGCCTCCCGGCCGGGCCCATCTGGGCGGCGGCAGAGCAGAAGAAGGCTCAGGCTCCCGGGTTTTTCCGGTTTCAGGTCGGCAAGTTTGAGGCAACCATGCTGTCCGACGGTCTCAACCAGACTCCGTTTGGATTTTCCGCCTCGAACGTTTCCGAACAGGAGCTGAAGACCTATCTGAACGAGCGCCTTTATCCGACGGACGCCCGCCTTTCTCACCTCAATGTCTGCCTGATCAACACAGGGGAGAGCCTGGTTCTTGTCGATACCGGGTCCGGCGACAATTTCCGCGAGACCGCAGGCAAGTTGACCGAAAGTCTCGAAGCGTCGGGGTACGCGCTTGAAGACGTGGACACTGTGATCATCACCCACGGACATCCCGACCACATCTGGGGCATTATCGACGACTTTGCCGAGGAGCCGCGCTTTCCGAACGCCAGGTACTTCATCAACGAAGCCGAGTGGGACTACTGGACCTCGGATGATCTGGCGAGCCGGCTGCCGGAGGGTTTCCACTTTTTCGCAACCGGCGCCCACCGCAATCTGAAACCGGTGGCGGATCTGACAACCCGCGTGAAGCCGGGAGCCGAAATTGTTCCAGGCATCCACATCATCGACTCGCCCGGTCACACCCTCGGGCATGTCTCCGTTGTTGCTTCGTCAGGGAACGACAAGCTGCTCGTGACAGGCGATGCCATAACCCATCCGTTCATCTCGTTGGAGCACCCGGAGTGGGAGCCCCAGATGGATATGGAAAAAGCCGTCGCGGTGGAAACGCGGAAACGGCTGATCGACATGGCTGCGGCGGACAAGATGATCGTTGCATCCTACCATATTCCCTTTCCAGGCGTTGGCCATATCGCACGTATCGGCACCACATATCGCTGGTTGCCGCTCACATGGCAGTGGGAGCTTTGAACGTGGGCTGGGCCAGGCGATTGCCTGCCGCTGCGCTGATTGCATTTGCGATATGCACTGAAGCGCCAGCCCAGGAAGCAGCCGTCCCAACACCTTCGGGCGAGACCGTCGAAGAGATCAGCGGGCGGGTCCAGAACATTGGAACCGATCAGCTGAAACGCATCCTGGCGGAGGATCCGAATACGGTTCTCATTGATGTCCGGACGGTCCGGGAGGGTAACCTCACCGGCGGCATCATCCGGGCGAAGCGAAGCTTCGTCATTCCCAGGGGGTGGCTTGAATTCCGAATTGCAGACACCGTGCCCGACAAGTCAGCGCCCATCGTGGTCTACTGCGGGACAAATCGGCGGAGCCCTCTCGCGGCAGATGCGTTGACGAAGCTCGGCTACAGCAACGTGAAGAACTATGTGGACGGTTTTCCGGCCTGGAAGAAGGCCGGGCTGCCGGTCGAGGCGCCGGACAGGGAGCCGCAGAGCTTCCTCTACAGCAAGCCAGTAAAGGTGATCGAAGGCGTTTGGTCGGCCATCGGTGCGACGGCCCCTTCGACCTATCAGAACGCAGGCCACAACAATAACCTGTCCTTCATCATCACCGGTGACGGCGTCGTGGTGGTCAATGCCAGCGGCAACTATCTGCTTGCGCAGGCCCTGCATGAAGAGATCCGGAAGATTACAGAACAGCCCGTGCGATACGTCATCCTGGAGAATGGCCAGGGACATGCCGCGCTGGGGTCAAGTTACTGGCAGGAGAGGGGGATCAAGGTGATCGCCCACGCCGATGCCGCCCATGAGTTGGAGGAGCGCGCGGAGACGATCCTGGAGCAGGCACAACTCCGGACGCGCGACAAGTCCTTCAAGTCTCGGGTCACGGTGCCTGATGAGACCTTCCATGGCGAGCGCAAGGTCATCGAGCTGGGCGGCTGGCGCATCGAACTGCTCAATCTCGGGCCGGCTCACAGTCCGGGCGACATCATGGTCTGGCTGCCGCAGAAGAGCCTGATCATCACCGGCGACATGGCCTTCCATGAGCGTTTGCTCCCGGTTTTCGAGCACACGGACACCGCAGGCTGGCTTGAGACCTGGGAGAAGCTGGAAGCGCTGAAGCCGAAACATGTCATTCCCGGCCACGGTGGTCCCACCACCATGGACGAGGTACGCAAATACACGAAAGGCTACCTTGCGCACATGCGCCGGCAGATTGGTGAGCTCATCGAAAACGGCGGAACACTTCAGCAGGCTTACAAGGTCGACCAGTCGGCCTATGAGCACCTCGACACTTTCGAGTTCCTGGCGCGTCAGAATGCCGGGCGGATCTTCCGGTCCATGGAGTTCGAATGAACAAAAAAGGGTGGGCGGAGCATCATGCGCCGCCCAGGCTTCTAGGTCAGTCCGAGGAGGAAGGTCAGCTCTTGGGCCCGTTGGCGGCGGGGGCAAACATGCTCATCCATGCCATCGGGTTGAAGACGTTCGTCGCGGCATCCGCTCCGCTTCCGGAGCTGTCCGGAGTGTAGGACGACGGGTTCATCCAGGTCTCCGGCTTCGCCTCCGCCATCATCTTGGCGTAGGCTTCCGGGTTCATGGCCTGCATGTATCCGGCCGGGTTCATGGCGTGCATGTAGGCGCCGGGCTGCATCCAGTGCGCCATCGTGGCCGGGTCCATCATTGTGGCGTAGGAAGCCGGGTTCATCCACTTCACCCAGGTCGCCGGTTTCATCATCTGCATGTAGAAACCCGGGTTCATCATCTGGCCGTAGGTGACCGGATTGGTGAAGGCCATGTGCATGCCAGTGTGGGTTTTCGGGCCCGCAAACCTTACCCAGAACTCCGGATCTGCGGGGTTCACCTTGACCTTGTGCCCGGGCTTTGCGTGCGCGCCGGCATCGTGCCATGCGCTGGGATCGAACGGGTTGGCAAACTCCACCTGTCCCGTGACCGGCGCCGCCGTTTTGTTTTTCTGAGATACGGTGTCGTCGGCAGCGATGGCCGCGTTTGCCCCGAGCGCCAGCGATGCGGCGAGTGCGAGCACGGAAAGGGTGGTTCTCATGGTTGGCTCCCTCGAAATACCTCAGTACATATTCATAT
>JBCCEL010000089.1:0-18379 GCA_039030315.1 Pseudomonadota bacterium | reverse complement strand
TGGGATCGTGAATCATCGGGTGTGAAGCTGAAGCGCTAGCGGTGCAACTCAGGCAAGACCGGTCTGTCAGCAACAACGCTCGACGTCATTCCCGCGCAGGCGGGAATCCAGAGCCGAGTGCTCCGCGTTCCAAGGCTCTGGACACCCGCCTTCGCGGGTGTGACGGGGAGGGGCGGATGTGACGACGATGGACGCGCGAATGTTAGGTGCGCACCGCCAACCCTCACCCCATCGCCGCAATCTCAGCCGCCAACGCATCCCGCGCCTTATCCCGCCGGTGATACCCTGTCTCCTCAATGATCGCCGCGGCCTGCTCGTAATGGTGCTGAGCTACTTCCCGCTCCCCCTCAGCGACGGCGAGGCGGCCCGCTTCGAGATGGGTGTCGCAGAGATGAAGCTTGAGGCCTGAAGCGCGTGAGATGTCGAAGCTGTCTTCGAGATCCTCGTGGGCGGCTACGAAGTTTCTCAAACGCCGATACATCTCGGCCCGGACAACGTGGGCGGGGGAGACATAGCTGATTTGACCAGATTGATATATGAACTCAATTGCTCGTTGAATCGAAGTCGTAGCCGCTTTGGGACCTTCCAGAATCAACCGGGCGTGCCCAATTGACAGGTGAGAATGGCCGATATCGAGCAGCCAGCCATTGCGCCTCTCAATGGCCAATGCGACCAACGCTCGCGACAGCACTTCTTTAACTTCGCCGGAATCAAGCAACAACTCTCGATACTGAAATCCACGAAGCGAGTATAGGTACTCTGTATCTGTTTCTGACAAACATTGGACTCGTTCGACAATCCTGAACAACCTCCGTGCAGCTTCCGGCTGACCCATGCAGTGCCGAGCGGTTGCCATGAACCCGCAAGAGTTTATAAAAACATCTGTTTCGTTGCTGGATCCAGCTAGAGCTGTGCCGAACTGCGACGCACGTAGTGATGAGTCTTTCAATGCTCCCGGTACAATCTTTCCAACAGAAAGAAGAGTTTCGCTGAGGTTGACGTAACCAGCTGAAACGTCCTTTGGATCTCCCAAAGTTTCCAGTTGCCGAATAGCTGATTGAAATGCGTCAACGGCCTCGGAACAGCGACCAAGGGACCGAAGCCAAAAGCCTGCAAGGTTGTAAACGAGGGCCTTAGACCGAGTGGGCAGGTCTGGGGCGGCATCCGAGTACGGGCGTGGAAACATCGCAGCGAACGCATTTAGCTCGGGCCCCATAGCACCGAGTTTTTTCGTGCAGAAGTCTTCTTGCTGGTTGATGCGCCTCCAGTATAAATTGAAAAGCATCTCGTTCTTTCGTTCTGCTAGGCAACCGTGCGCCATGGCTGAAAGCAAGGGCTGCATTTCTGCCAGTGTCTTTGGTTTCTCTCGAGCTTGATGGCTCAGAAAGTCACTAAGTTTGCTATGGCCCTCCGCCCAGGTCGCTTCATCCAACAGTTTCATTCGCATGCCGAAGTGTTCCCGGATTAGGGGATGCGCGTCCATAACAGTCCGCTTATGAGTCAGAAGGGCTAGGCCGAGATCAGAGACATTGCCGCCGCCCCGCCAGTCGTCGCCTTCTGACCAAGCGTCAGTGAGGCCGGCAATTGCTGAGCTTTTTAGAGCATTCAATTCGCCCTTTGTTGCCGGTCGGTCAAACAGGCCCAAGACGTGGAGCGTGGCGACTTGTGCTGGTTCGAGTCTATTAGCGAAGGCTTCCATGACGCGGCGGGCGGGGCGGGCCGTTTTGGGCAGGCCGTCGTCTGGGCCTTCAAACTCGGGAAGGGTGAAGATTTCCTCCTGGCCGTACTCTTCGCCATAGGACGCCAGGAGCCGCAGGGCGAGGGTGTGGTTGCCGTATTCCCTGGACAGATCTTCCAGCTTGGCGTCAGAGCCCGTCAGGCCGAAATGGCGGAGGACGGCGCGGCCTTGCTCGGGGGTGAGATCGTCCAAGTCTATCCGCTCGTGGCGCTTGTAGCGCATCTCGTCGAGGTTGGTGACGTTGACGCGGGTGGAGATCAGGACCATGCCCTGCATCTGCCTGGCACGGGCGCAGCGGCGGAGGAAGAGGGCCATGGCCGGTTCCTTCAGCCGGCCTTCTAGCCCGCCGGCAGCATTGGCGGCGAATTGCAGAGGTTCCAGCCCGTCCAGGATCAGCAGGTTCCGGCCTTCCGCCATCACCTTTGCGAGGTCTTCCGCCAGCCGGATGGCGCTGGTCCCTTCCTCTGGCCGTTCATCGAAGAACTCCAGCGCGTCATGAAAGAATGTGCCCGTGGACGCATTCGCCCCGTCGGCCCCTTGCGAATAAAATGACCACGCAAAGACCTTCTCTGCGCCTTCCCAGCCGGCTTTCCGCAAGTCCTGAGCAAAACGCAGCGACAGGGCGGTCTTGCCCACACCACCGGGCGCGACCAGCTCGACTACGTTCGGACCTGCAACCGACTCTCCCCAGAATTTAAGCAGCGCCGCCTGCTGTTCGTCCCGGGCCACGAGGGTCGTGTCGCGTTTGCGGTCGTCTTCCCAGCCAGGCAGCCTGCTCAAGTCGATGTTGTCCTTGGCTGGAGGAGCGGGTGTTTCGGTCACCCGCGCATGTAGCTCCTCAACGAAGCTGGACAGACGTCTGTTCAGCGCAGACCCTTCGTCGTCGGAGAGCGGATGGCCATGCTCGAACGCGTTCAATCGCTTCATCCATGGCGCGATGACGGGAACGGGCTGGGTGACCAGCGGAAGAATGGGGAGACCGCGTGTGTCGGCCTGTTCGAACAGGGCCGGCAGTTCCTTCTTGTTGATGAAATCGGAACCCATAAACCCCGGGCCCACCAGGAGAACGCCGGCGCTGCAGTCTTTGACCTCGGCCTTGATCACCTCGTACCAGTCTGCACCGGTGTCAATTTGCGTGTCCCGGAAGATCGCCAGCGTGGGGTCCGCTTGTAACGCCTCCAGGTAAGTGAATATCTTTTTGTAAAGTTCCGGCTCCTCTTCGCGGTCGAGGTGCGCGTAACTTACGAATATCTTCTTGATCCCGTTGCTCGCGTTCAACGTGACTGCCTCCGGTCGGTGCGCGCAAGTCTAGGCGTGAACACTCCTTTGTAAAGGCGCAATTTCGTTGAGGTATCTTGCTTGCCTGCCGGTCAGGGACCGGCGCGGCGACCCGTCAGGCCGGTTGCCCTCGGAGGGCGCGGTTCCACCAGCCCGACAGCGGCAAGGGTCAGCCCGAGAGCGGCCCAGATGTAGACCGAGTGGGTTTCGCCGAAGATCAGCATGCCCCAGCCGACGCCGGCCAGCGTGATGATGTAGGAGGACTGGCTGGCGAAGATGACGCCGGAACGGTGAATGACGACAAGCAGGCAGGTATAGGCGACGGCGCTGAGGAGGCCGGTGGCGGTCGCGCCGACCTGCATACCGCTCCAGGGCTCGAACACGGGGAGCATGGTGCCTGTCACGAGAGCAATCGGCAGCAGAAGGAGCGCAGCGCCGGATTGTCGGGCGAAGCTGAGCTGCAGCGAGCTCACGCCTTCCGGCCTGAAGGCTCCGGCGTAGTAGTTCTCGACCGACATGGACAGGCTGGCTGCGAGGGTGAGGAGCACCCATGGCGCGAGCTCAGGCGAGGGCAGGGCCGTGTCGGGAAGAATGATCAATCCCATCGCGACCAGCCCGAGAAACACACCGGAGAGGCGCCGTGCGCTACTGGCCTCGTGCCGGAAGATGACCGAGAGGCCGTAGGCGAACATCGGCATGCTCGCGAAGGCTATGGCGACGATGCCGGCGGGCAGATAGTAGGCCGCGGTGAACAGCGCGAAGGCGGGGAAGGCGACGCCACAGGTGCTGCAGACGGCAGCGAACCTCAGAACTTGCAGATTGAACCGCGGGCGCTGCGAAGTCGCGAGCGCAACACATAACAGAAAAAGGCTGGCCACAATTGTCTGCCACAGGGCCATGCCGATGGGATGGCCTCCGGCCACAACGCCGATCTTCGAGGTGGAAACAGCAAGCCCCCAGAGGACGCCCATGAAAACCAGGAGCGTATAGGACTGGACGTCGGGCCGCTCGGTTTCAGTGGATGTGGCGTTGACCGACATGGTCTTCCCGGATTGTCTTGCAGATTGTCTGTGGACGGGCACTATGGGCCGGGATGCGGCGGCGGGCAATGGATCGTGAAAGGGCCGAGTGATGAGAAATTGTCAATGAGTGCAGCTCCGGCCGATCCACTTTTCTCCTTTGATGCGGCTGGTTTGCGCGCCGCACTTGAGACGTTGCGGGTGGCATTGGAGGGCGGAACTTTGCCGACCGGTGCAGCGCCACAGTTGCTCCCTGCACAGGGGCAAGCGCCCTCAGACGTCCTCTGCGCTCTTGCCGGGCTGGCACTTGAGCCGGCAAACAGGTTCAATTCGGCCGGTTGGTTCGCCCACATGGATCCACCGACCCCCTGGATAACCTGGGCAGCGCAAGCCTGGATATCGGCGCTGAATCAGAACCTCCTGCACCCGGACACCGGCGCCGCAGGCCGGGATGTCGAGGCCCAGGTGATCGCCGCGCTCGCTCCGGTCTTCGGTATGGCCGGGGGACACATGGTGCCGGGATCGACAGTGGCAAATCTCACTGCGTTGTGGGCTGCGCGGGAAGTTGCCGGCGTGACGGAAGTCGTTGCCTCTGAACACTCGCATCTGAGCGTTGCAAAGGCAGCCCATATCCTGGGCCTTGGGTATCGATCGGTTCCTTGCGATCCGTTTGGAAGAATGGATGCGGGGCAGCTGGGAGAACTTGGCAATTCCTGCCTTGTTCTAACCGCCGGCACAACGAGCACCGGCTCGGTGGACAGAATGGAGCCGAGACCCGAGGCCGCTTGGCTGCATGTGGATGCGGCCTGGGCCGGCCCGCTGATGTTTTCCGGCGCGCACCGTCACAGGCTTGCGGGGCTGGAGCAGGCGGACTCGGTCGCGATTTCGGCGCACAAATGGCTATGGCAACCGAAGGACTCTGCGCTCGCGCTGTTCAGGAACGCTGAACGCGCCCATGAGGCGGTCTCGTTCGGCGGCGCCTATCTCGCGGTTCCCAATGTCGGAGTCCTGGGCTCCAGCGCCGCTCGGGCGATCCCGCTTGCGGCCACGCTGATGACGATGGGCGTGGAGGGAATTGTGAGCCGGCTGGACACCTGCATGGCGCTTGCCGAGCGCTTCGCCGATTTGATTGAAGGCGATGGCCGGTTCGAATTGTGGAACCGGCCGGAGACCGGTGTCATCGCCTGGCGGCCCAGTAGGGGTGAGCCGGTGCGATTGCGAGAAGGGCTTGCGGAGCGTGGTCTCCATGTGTCGCAGACCGTGATTGGCGGAGCGCCGTGGCTCAGATCCGTGGCGGTTCATCCTGGAATTGATGTCGACGCGGTGTATGCGGCGGCCTGCCAACTGGAGGAGGAATGATCAGATGGAACTCGGCGCATTTTCGCTCAGCCTTGCGGTGAAGGATCTGGAGGCCTCCCGCGCCTTCTATGAGAAGCTGGGGTTTGCCTCGTCAGGCGGGGATGGGGACCAGGGCTGGCTGATCATGCGGAACGGCACGACAGTGATTGGGCTCTTCCAGGGCATGTTCGAGCGCAACATCCTGACTTTCAATCCCGGCTGGGACCAGAACTCTGAAGCGCTTGAAGAGTTTGCGGATGTTCGCGCTTTGCAACACCGGCTGGAGGGCGCAGGCGTGGAATTCGAAAGCAGGGCCGACGTCGCAACATCCGGCCCTGCCAGCTTCATGATCCACGATCCAGACGGCAATCCGATCCTGGTCGACCAGCACGTCTAAGGCTCGCCAGATCAGGCTGCGTCGCGCTTTTCCCAGGCGGTCTTGAACGCGGGGCGGGTGCGGCAGCGCTCAAAGTAGGCGCTGAGTTTGGGGTCTTCGACCTCCCAGCCCGTGTTTGCCGCCCAGCCGGCGCAGTGAGCGAGGATGAGGTCGGGAACGGTGAACGTGTCGCCCGTCACATACTCGTTGCCGCCCAGCCGCTCGGCCAGGAAGCCGAGGGATCGGTCAAACTCCCACTTGCAGGTCTCTTTCACGGCGTCGACGCGCTTGTCCTCGGGAAGGATGAAACTGTGGCGGGCATTGGTCCACAGGATGGCGTCGATTTCGTCGAGGGCAAAGCAGGTGAAGCTGTCCTGGACGCCGCGCTCCGGGGTGCCGGCGGCGAAGGTGCAGCCGCCGTGCTTGTCAGCCAGATACTGACACGCCGCCACACTGTCGACGATAACGGTATCGCCGTCTTGCAGCGCCGGTACCTTCCCGGACGGGTTGACAGCGCTGATTGCCTCGCTGCGAGGAGGGCAGGGATTGATCTCGTATGGCTGTCCCAGTTCCTCCAGCATCCACATGATGCGGAATGTGCGCGTTTTAGGGTTCCCGATGATTGTGTACATGCTTCATTTCCCTTATATGGAGCGGCCGGTTTCTGGAGGGTTGTCGGGGCGGCGGTGCTCGCCGTCAAGTGATTAACTTACCTGTAATCTGCATTTGATTTCGGTGTGAGGCGTGTCAGTATGCGCCCGCGCAGTTTGCGGCTCGCAAATTGTTTCGCACCGGTGGGAGAGAGATTGATCTGGGAGGAGTGAAATGGAGAAACTCGATCATCTGAAGTCCGGCTACAAGGCCGGCAAAGTCAGCCGCCGCCAGTTCATGGAAGGCGCGCTTGCGCTCGGCATGACGGTGGCAACCGCATCGGCATTCGTGTCTGACGTTCAGGCCATGACGCCCAAGAAGGGCGGCCACATGAAATTCGGCATCGGCGCCGGGTCAACGACCGACTCGCTCGATCCGGGCACGACCAGTGATACCTACATGCAGCTCGTGCAGTACGGCATCCGCGGCCACCTGACCGAAATCGGTAAGGACGGCAAACTCTCTGGCGACACGGCAGAAAGCTGGGAAGCTTCTCCGGACGCGAAGACATGGACCTTCAAGCTCCGCAAGGGCATTGAATTCCACAACGGCAAAACACTCGATGCCGATGATGTCATTGCCTCGTTCCAGCACCACATGGGTGAGGACACGAAATCGGCCGCCAAGGGTGTTCTGGCGAGCGTCGAAGACATCAAGGCAGACGGCAAGGATACAGTCGTCTTCACGCTGAAAGAAGGCAGCGCGGACTTCCCGTACGCGGCTTCCGACTATCACGTGACCATGTTGCCCTCGAAAGACGGCAAGGTCGAGTGGGAGAAGGGCGTTGGTTCCGGCGCCTACATGCTGGAAAGCTACGAGCCTGGCGTCAAGGCTGCCATGAAGCGCAATCCGAACTACTGGAAGGAAGGCGCCGGTAACTTCGACAGCGTTGAAGTTCTCGCGATCAAGGACGTCGTGGCCCGCACCAACGCGCTGACCTCCGGCGAAATCCACGCCATGGACCGCGCTGACCTCAAGACCGTACACCTGCTCAAGCGGAACAAGAACATCCGCGTTGAGCAGGAAACGGGCACGCAGCACTACTCGATCCCGATGATTACGACGCAGGCACCGTTCGACAACAACGATGTCCGCACGGCGCTGAAGTATGCGATCGACCGCGAAGCCATGGTGAAGACCATCCTGCGCGGCTACGGACAGGTGGCGAACGACCATCCGATTTCGCCGGCCAACCCGTTCTTCAACAAGGATCTGCCGGTCCGCGGTTACGACCCGGACAAGGCCAAGTTCCACATGAAGAAGGCTGGCGTCAGCGAACTCAAGGTCGATCTCAGCGCATCGGATGCTGCCTTCGGCGGCGCCGTGGACGCTGCTGTGCTCTACAAGGAGCATGCTGCCAAGGCCGGTATCAACATCAATGTGATCCGCGAATCCAACGACGGCTACTGGTCGAACGTCTGGATGAAGAAGCCGTGGTGCATGTGCTACTGGGGCGGCCGACCGACAGAGGACTGGATGTTCTCGATCGCCTATGCGAAGGGCGCAAACTGGAACGATACGTTCTGGGATCATGAGAAGTTCAACCAGCTTCTCAAAGCGGCTCGTGCAGAGCTTGATTCCGAAAAGCGCCGCGGCATGTACTACGAAATGCAGCAGATCGTCCGCGACGATGGCGGCGTGGTCATTCCGATGTACGCGTCCTACGTCTTCGCGATGTCCACCAAGGTGGCGCATGGCCAGATGGCAGCCAATTGGGACATGGACGGCAACAAGGCAGCTGAACGCTGGTGGTTCGCCTGATCATGATCCTTTGACCGGCCTGTCCGGTCATCGGCGTAACAAGTTGTTGCGGCCCGGTAGAGTATCTGCCGGGCCGCATTCGTTTTCGACGAGGCATAGACATGTCAGGTACCTATGAACCGCTGCAGCACCGTGACGACCTGAAATGGGGCGTCGAGGCACAGACCGGGGTGTTGACGGATGTGTTGCTGGGCAAACCGGATCACTTCCGTTGGGTGCCGCTCAACTCGATCTCCGCTGTCACGTTCGCCAACATGGAACAAATGGGCCATCGCTTCGACAAGCAGCGCGCCATGATGCAACATCGGCAAATGGTGGACGTTTACGAGGCGAACGGGGTTCGGGTGCACTTCGCTGAGGCGGATCCAGGGCTCCCGTCTTCGGTGTTCACCCGCGATTCCAGCTTCATGACACCCTGGGGCGCGGTCATCGCCTCCATCCAGACGCCGCCGAGACGGCAGGACTATGCGGTGGCGGCCGAATTCTACCGGGAGGCCGGTATTCCGATCTGGAAATGGGTTACTGCCGGACACTTTGAGGGCGGTGATTTCGTCATTCTCAAGCCCAGCGTGGCCCTGCTTGGCTGGGCGGGCGACAGATCGACAAAGGAAGGTGCTGAGCAGGTCGAGGGCTGGCTGAAGGACAAGGGCTGGGAGGTGCTGGTGACGCCGATTCCACCGCAGTTCGTCCACATGGATGCAGTGGTCGTCATGCTCGAAAAGGGACTTGCGCTGGTTTGCGAGGACGCGCTCCAACCTTATGCGCTGGACTACATCAAGATCCGGCATGGCATCGAAGTCATACAGGTTTCCTATGCCGACTGCGTGAAACTGGGCGGCAATCTTGTTTCCCTCGGCAATAGGCGCGTTCTTTCGATGAGCCACAACGTCAACGTGAACAGACAGCTCGAAGCAGCGGGATTTGACGTCACCGCCGTCGATTACGACATGTTTGCGCTCGGCGGAGGCGGCGTGCACTGCTCATGCCATGAACTCCATCGCGAGCCGGAAGCCTAGGGCGGCTCCATGGCCGGACTCACGATGCAGGTGATCTGAACTCCCGACGCGCGCGCATGACTCCCTCGCGGATCATGCAACCTTCTGCGTGATCATTCACGAGGCCGGCAGCCTGCATGAAGGCGTAGACCGTGGTCGGGCCGACGAACTTCCAGCCACGTTTTTTCAAGTCCTTTGAGAGCGCCAGGGACTCTGCGGAGGTCGATGCCGTTTGCGGATTGTCCGCTGTTCCGGCCTCGTACCGCCAGAAATAGGCGGCCAGCGATCCAGCCTGCGTCACCAGTTCCCGAGCTCTCTGGGCATTGTTGATCGTGGCTTCAATCTTGCCGCGGTGGCGCACAATGCCTTCATCTCTCAGCAGCCGCTCAACGTCGGACTCCGAGAACTTGGCCACCTTGTCGAAATCGAAATGCTCGAACGCCGCGCGAAAGTTCTCCCGTTTGGCCAGGATTGTCCGCCAGCTCAACCCCGATTGGAAACTCTCCAGGCACAACTTCTCGAAGAGATGCTGGTCGTCGCTTTCCGGAAAGCCCCATTCCGTGTCGTGGTAATCGAGAAACTCCGGCGCCGCGCCGCTCCAGCGGCAGCGCTCAAGGCCATCCGGTCCGATAAATGGTTCGCTCATGCCCGACACCGTCAGTCCGGTAGCATGAAGGAGAGCCGGTCGTCGGCCCTGGAGGGGGTGATCTCCAGGATCTCCGCCGTCACGACATCTTCGGCCACAAAGGGGTCCTGGCTGATGCGCGCCTCCAGGTCGGCAAGCCCGGTGCCTTCTGCCACGATACCGCCGCCTGCGCTCGGCTGGAGAGTTCCTGCGAGCAGGAACACACCGTCGTCGAAGCCCTGCTTCAGCCAGGCGTTGTGGCTTGCCATGAATTCACCGGCACTTGCCTTGTTGCGAGAAAATCTCAGCAGAATCACGTACATCTATGCTCTCCGTTCTAGTCTTTGCGGGTGCCGAGAAACTCTGCGCTCATGCGATCGCAATAGGCCTGGAGATTGGGGAATTCGCGTAGAGTGTTCGAGATCGGGTGGTCGAACAGAGGGCACAGAGCGGACTGAACGAATGCGAAGGTTGTCGCATCGAAACCGCAGCGCCTGTCGCCGAGGGTGTATGGCTTTTCGCCGAGCAGCACGGACAGGGCATGCGCGTCCCTGCGGGCGAGTTCTGTAAGTTCAGCAATGCTGTGACGGCCAAGTCCTTGTCCGTGCAGGTTCTTTCGTACCTCGCGCCGGACCATCCAGATTATTGCCGGGCGCATGACCGCCGGGACCTTGGCAAAGAAATGGCGCGGGCCCTTGTCGAAATTGGCGTCATCCATCCAGCGCGTGTAGGCGATGAGCCAATAGAAGTGCTCCTCCAGCATCTTCTCAATGGCCCAGCCTTTGGCCAGATCCTCCTGACCGTAGCCCCCGGAAAAGTTGATACCGTGGTTCTGCTCAAGGTGGATCCTGATGAAGCTCGAGTCGGCCACGATCGTGCCGCCATCATCCATGACGGGCAGCTTCTTCTTCGGCGCCTTGGTGACATCGGCCGTTTGCTCGCGATACTCGAGACCTGACATTTTGAGGAGCATCAGCGCCTTTGCGACGAACGGACTGGGATCGGGCAGGTCAAAGGCGGGCCCAAAGGTGTGAAGTGTGATCATCCGGCGTTTCCTGTGTTGGTATTGACGGGAACATACTGACATGCTCCTGACAGCGAGTTGTCAGTAGCCATATGTCATTATCAGATCCATGAGACGCGCAGACCGATTGATGCAGATTATCCAGATCCTCCGCCGCGAGAGCAGGCCGGTCACGGCCGCCGCCGTTGCAGAGGAGCTGGAAGTGACGCCGCGGACGATATACCGGGACATGGTCTCCCTGCAGGCGAACAATGTGCCGGTGATCGGAGAGGCTGGTGTCGGATATGTCCTCGGGCAAGGATTCGATCTGCCACCCCTGATGTTCTCAGCCAATGAACTTGAAGCCCTGATGCTCGGCGCCCGAATGGTGGAGGCGCGGGGAGATGCCGAACTGATAAGAGCCGCCCGCGATGCCATCGCGAAGATCGGTACGGTGGTTCCCCAGGACCTGCGCCCGCTGCTTCTCGAAGCACCGCTCTATGCGTCGGATTCTGCCGTTCAGGAAGTCGACAAGGTCGACGTCGCGCCCCTGAGGGAGGCTATCCGCCAGTGCGTCAAGGTTTCGCTCAAGTACACCGACGAGAAGGGCTCAGACACCGAGCGGGTCATCTGGCCGCTGGCCATCGGCTACATGGTGACCGTCCGCATGGTGATTGCCTGGTGCGAGCTGCGCCAGGACTTCCGCAACTTCCGGACCGACAGGATCTCTCAACTGATCGTGAGCGGGGAACGGTATCCCGCCCGCCGCAACGTCTTACTGGCAGACTGGAAGGCCCTGGAGGAGGCGCAGAAGGCAGATCGCTGCCAGAGCATCTCAGAAGTGTGAACGCGAAGTGAACATATACTTCAGATCCGGGCCATGCCGGTTCCCATATAAGTAACATTAACGAACTGTGTCAGAAAGTCGAACCCATGCCGTCGAAAGATGCTTTCACACTCAAGCGCTCCGCCATGGCAGCCATGGTGGGAGCGTCTGTCTTGCTCACTGCGGGCTCAGCGCATGCGACCACCACAGATGGAGATTCGGGCCTGCGCCAGTCGATCGGTTTCCTCTCGCTGGTGAAGCTGGAGTGCGAGTTTTCACCAGCCGGAGAATCCAGCGGAACCATGACGCTGCGCAATCCGACCTCCAAGCCGATGAACCGCGGCATCCCGGTCATTTACAGGCTGTCCTCCACAGGCGAGCAATTCACGACGCATCTGAAGAATGCCGCCGGACCAAGGGGAGCGACGGTTGTCAAACACCGCCATGCCGACGTGAGTCGGTGCGAGGCTTGGACCTATTTGCGTTGAGAATCGCAAATACGGCAGGAAATGACCTCATTTACGGGGTTTTGCGGCCATAAACCTGCCCGAATCGGAAAATAGGCGCAAATAGGGTGGCCCGATGAACGCAAGATGAACGCGGGATTCAGGCTCGACTCAGTTGAGATGTGCATAATGCATCCCACATTGACGATGGGACGAATAACAAATGACCACGACCGTCAAATCCAGACGTACGATGCTGATGCTGATTGTGGCCGGGTTGGTTGCAGCAGTCGGCATGCTGCTCAAGGTGATCGTTATCGACCTCCCCAAGGTCGCTGACACCGTAATCCCGATGCTCAAGGTAATCGCGACGAGCTAGTCGCCCTCGAGTGCCGGCGAAATCAGCGCCGGTGCATCAGTTTCGTTGCCGTGGAACCGGGCCTTGTCCCCGGTAACCCGGATAGAGTCTCCTGCCACAAGTTTCAAAGCCATCGGATAGACCCTGTGCTCTGCAGCAAGAACGCGCGCGGCAAGGGTCTCAGGCGTATCGTCAGCGCGAACACCGACGGCCGCCTGTGCGATGATCGGTCCCTCATCCATTTCAGGGCGCACGTAGTGGACGGTACAGCCGGACACCCTGCCACCGTCCCGCAACACCCGTTCATGAGTGTCCAGTCCCTTGTAGGCCGGCAACAGGGAAGGGTGGATGTTGATTATGCGGTCGCGCCAGGCATTGATGAACTCGGCCGTCATCAGACGCATGAAGCCTGCCAGGCAAACAAGCTCGATTCCGTTTGCCTCAAGATGCGACTGAATTTCGGCATCGAACGCGTCTCTGGTTGCGTAAGCCTTGTGATCGAGGCCAACGGTGTTCAGACCTGCCTTGGCGGCAATCTGCAGTCCCGGAGCTGCGGGGCGGCTCGAAACCACAAGAGAGATCTCGGCAGGGTAGGCCGGGTCCATTGCCGCCTCGATCAGGCTGGCCATGTTCGAGCCGCGCCCGGAAATGAGTATTGCTGTCCGCTTCCGGCTCATGCCCACCAGTCCAGGTTGCCCCTATAGCGCACGGCGTCGCCGTCGTCACGCTCCACCAGCTCACCCAGTATGACGGCTTCAGCACCAAGTGCCGTCAGCCGGTCACATAGGTCACCGGCTTCGTCTGGCGGCACGACCGCCAGCATTCCAATGCCGCAGTTGAAGGTCCGCAGCATCTCTGCATCCTCAATCCCACCTTGCCTGGCGAGCCAGCCGAACACGGGCTGCGGAGCAATCCGGCCAACGTCCACAACTGCCGCCAGGGTGTCGGGGAGCACGCGCGGGATATTCTCCGGGAAGCCACCGCCGGTAATGTGTGAGAGAGCCTTGATCGCGCTTGTTTCCCGGATCACGTTCAGCAGAGGTTTGACATAGATACGCGTCGGCTCGAGCAGCGCCTCACCCAGTGTGCGGCCGTCCTCGAACGGGCACGGCGCGCCAAGATCGAAACCGTTGGTTTCCACGATCTTGCGGATCAGGGAGTAGCCGTTCGAATGGGTGCCCGACGAGCGCAGTCCGATCAATACATCGCCTGCCTCGATAGTGTCGCGGGGAAGAAGGCTTCCGCGCTCGGCCGCACCGACAGCGAACCCTGCCAGATCGTAGTCGCCAGTCTGATACATACCAGGCATCTCAGCGGTTTCGCCACCGACCAGGGCACACCCGGCCTGAATGCACCCTTCGGCGATCCCCGCCACCACATCGCGGGCCTCGGGAACCGACAATGCTCCGCAGGCATAGTAGTCGAGGAAGAAAAGCGGCTCTGCGCCCTGGACGACGAGATCGTTCACGCACATTGCGACGAGATCTATCCCGACCGTGTGGTGGATGCCGGTCTCGATGGCCAGCTTGAGCTTGGTGCCAACCCCGTCATTGGCCGCCACCAGAACCGGGTCGCCGAAGCCGGCAGCCTTCAGATCAAAAAGTCCGCCGAATCCCCCGAGCGCCCCGTCGGCACCCGGCCTTTTCGTCGCTGCGGACAGCGGTTTTATGGCTTCAACAAGCTCGGCCCCTGCGTCGATATCGACGCCTGCGTCGCGGTAGGTCAGCCCTTGTGGGCGGACGGGAGAGCCGCTATGCGCGGAGGGCTTGCTGCCGGATGCCATGTGTTGCGCGCTCGGTTGTGTGAGAATGATCGCGTTTTTCGTTGCACCTCCCGCAAAGAGCAAGCAAAAAAAGAACTTATCTCCGGGGAATCAGGGTCCGATTTTGCTGAATTCCTCGTAGGGCCGGTAAAGGGACCGACCCTTGGTGCTGCTAACGGGTAAGTTTCAAAAGTGCGGTGGAACATGGTTTCAGGTTCGATGGTCAGGCATCTGCGTTGGCTCTTGTGCTGTCTGGCGCTTGTGCTCGGCTCGGCCGAGCAGGTCAGAGCGGACATCTGGACCGTGTCGGGTGTAGGCATTGATGTGACGGCGGAAAGTGCGGCCAAGGCGAAGCTTCTTGCGATTGGCGAAGCACAGGTCAAGGCGTTCGTGAAACTCGTAGATCGTCTGGTTCCGGCCGAGTCGGCTGCACCGCTCAAAGCGCTAGGGCCGGATGTCGTGGGCCGCCTGTTAGCAGGCCTCAGCATTGAGGAAGAGCGCGTCGCGCCCAAGCGCTACATCGCCAAGCTTTCCATCCGATTTCTGTCGAACAAGACGCGAAGGCTCTTCGGCCGCTACGGCGTGCGCTTTGCGGAGAAGCAGTCCGAGCCCGTTCTGGTCATCCCGGTCTGGGTTTCGCCCGAGGGAGCGGACATCTGGAAGGGAGAAAATCCCTGGCACAAGGCCTGGGCCGAGCTTGATCTGCGCAACGCCCTCATCCCGATCCTTCTGCCGCTCGGCGACAACACGGACACGAATGCCCTGACCGCGAAGGAAGCGCTGACCAACAACAGGGTAAAGCTTGACTCCTTGCGCATTCGCTACGGCGCGTCTGGTGTGCTCATGGCAGGGGCCGAACCCAAAGGTCCGAACAAGATCCGCGCCATCATGCAGGGAACGTCACCTGTGGGCCGTATCGGGTTCGACAAAACCTATGAAGCAGAGGACCTGGAAGCAGCCGCCCGCCTGGCCGCCAGCCGTTTTCAATTGGTCATGCAGGAGAAGTGGAAGAACGAGAACCTCACGCAATACACGGCCGGCCAGGTCTCGCGGCCTTCCAACACTATCACCATGGCGGTTCCCTATCAGAGCACGGCCGAATGGAATGTCCTGCGTTCCCGGATCCAGACGACGGCCGGTGTGGGACGAATTGACATAAACTCCTTGTCTGCGCGCGGCGCGGTCATAAGTATCGCATTCGGAGGAACCTTGGACGAGCTCAGATCATCGTTCTATCAGTCCGGTTTTAATCTCTCGGTCGTTGGCGGCACCTGGGTGTTGCAACCGCTTTGACCGCGTGAAGATGGGGCAGGTTTATGTTGGCGCAAAAGACTGATCAGGAGGCAGAGGACCGGTGTCTGTTCCCAACCTGATCACGCTTTTCCGCATTCTTCTGGTGCCTCTGACCATTTGGCTGATCGTGACCGAGCAGTTTCTGCCGGCATTCTTCGCGTTTGTCGTGGCCGGAATATCGGACGGTATCGACGGCTTTGTCGCCAAGCGCTTCAACCAGGTGACCGAGCTCGGAGCCTATCTCGATCCGCTCGCCGACAAGCTTCTGCTGGTCAGCATATATCTGGCACTGGGCATTGATGCCCTGATGCCACCGCTCCTCGTCATTACGGTTGTCAGCCGCGACGTCATGATCATCGGTGCGGTTATTCTCTCGTGGCTTCTGGACAAACCGGTTGAAGTCCAGCCGCTCTGGATAAGCAAGATCAACACGACGGTGCAGATTGCTTTCGCCGGGTTTGTCCTGGCTGGCCTGGGGATGAACCTGGAACTTGAGAGTTACGTGCTTCCCGGCGGCCTCCTCGTGGGTGCCTTGACCGTCGCATCGGGCGCCGCCTACATGCTACAGTGGACCGCCCACATGGCGAACGGCAAATCACATGACCACGCGCACCAGCCAGAAAAAGACGAACGGGGTGCCTGAGCCCGCGATAACTTTCAGCCAGCAGGTGAAGTTTTGGCTCTCTGTGCTGGCAATCTTCGTGTTCCTTCTCTGGCTGCTGGGCGGCATTTTACTGCCGTTTGTTGCCGGCATGGTGCTTGCCTATTTCCTCGACCCCATCGCGGACTGGCTGGAAGAGCACGATATTCCCCGGTTGGCGGCTACATCGATCATTGTCGGCTTGTTCATCCTGCTGTTCGTTCTCGCGCTCATCTTCGTTGCGCCGGCGCTTGCAGATCAGATCGGGACGTTCGCGACCAACCTGCCGGACAACGTGAAAGCGATCGTCAAGTTGATCAACGACGCCGCGCCGGCATGGCTCCTGGAGGAAATCGAGGAACGCGGGCTCGATCTGAAGGGCCCGGTATCGGATCTGGCGACCAAGGCGGCGGGCTGGATGGCCAGCCTGCTGCAGTCGGTTCTGTCCGGCGGGCTGGCGCTGGTCAACCTGATCGCCCTGCTGGTGGTGACCCCGATCGTGGCGTTCTACATGCTGAACGACTGGGACCGGATGATTGCGACCGTCGACAGCTGGGTGCCGCGCGAGCACGTGGAAACCGTTCGGGAACTCGCCCACGACGCGGATCTGGCCATTGCCGGCTTTATCCGGGGACAGGGTACGGTCTGCATTACGCTTGGGATTTTCTACGCTATCGCGCTGACCGTTGTCGGTCTCAACTTTGGACTGCTCATCGGTCTGGGTGCCGGGTTGCTGAGTTTCATACCGTACGTTGGGGCTATCGTTGGCGGTGTTCTCTCCATCGGCATGGCCCTGATCCAGTTCTGGCCGGACTGGGTGATGATCGCGGTCGTTGCCGGAGTGTTTGCTGTCGGCCAGTTTCTGGAAGGCAATTTCCTGACTCCAAAGCTGGTTGGCGACAGCGTGGGCCTGCATCCGGTATGGCTCATGTTTGCGCTGTTTGCGGCGGGATATCTCTTCGGCTTTGTAGGCATGCTGCTCGCGGTTCCCGTCGCCGCGGCCGTCGGTGTCCTTCTCAGATTCGCGCTCAAGAAGTACATGGAAAGCTCCGTTTATCTCGGTGAAAGCGGTGAAGAAATGACCTTTGCGCCTGTGGCGACCTCGCGTGCGAAACGCCGTGCCGCGGCAGAGCCGAAAGACGATACCCTCGACACATGACCAGTGCCGACTCAGGAGAAATCCGGCGTGGCCAGCTCGCGCTGAACCTGTCGTTCCGGCCTGCAATGAGCCGTGAGGATTTCCTTGTCGCTTCCTCCAATGAGGCCGCGGTGCGGATGGTGGATTTGTGGCCGGACTGGCCGGCTGCATCTCTCCTTCTCGTCGGTCCGGAGGGCTCAGGGAAGAGCCACCTTGCCGAGGTGTTCCGCATGCGGGCCGGCGGTGCAAAAGTTCAGGCGTGCGAGCTGAGCACCGACGATGTCCCCGCACTTCTTTCCGCCGGCGCCTGTGTGGTTGAGGATTTGCCCCTGGGTTCCGGGCCAGAGGGAGAGACCGCCCTGTTCCACCTCCTGAACCTTGCCAAGGAGACCCGGGGCTACGTCTTGCTCACCGCCCGCAGCTACCCCGCGCTTTGGAACATCGGACTGAACGATCTGAAATCCCGCCTCAATGCCTCACCCGCGGTGGCTCTGGGCACGCCGTCTGATGCACTCCTGCGCGGTCTGTTGCTGAAACTGTTTGCTGACCGTCAGATTTCCGTGGACGAGAGCGTCTTGAGCTACCTGGTGCGTAACATGGAACGTTCGGGTGAGGCGGCTCGTTCTATCGTGAACGAGATCGACCGCCGATCGCTTGAAGAGAAGGCCGCCGTTACAAGACCATTCGCGTCGAAGGTTCTGAGGTCCGTCGGCAGCGGAGAATTCGCCGATAGCGGGACGTAACGATTTGTCTTGTTCATGATACACTCATGATCAGGTAGACAGCGAAGCGTTCTTGTGGTGGGACGAACCTGGTAACCTGTCATGGATACGCAAACACCTTCAGAACTCGGCGCCCCTGTAAGTGGCGCAACTGTCGCAGCGGACACGACCGAAGCGTCAGGGTCCTTGCCGCGCAAGCCCGAACGCTTCATCAACCGTGAAATCTCGTGGTTGCGTTTCAACATGCGTGTTCTGGAAGAGGCACGGAACGAGAAGCATCCCCTGTTGGAACGTCTGAAATTCCTGTCAATTTCGGGCAACAATCTGGACGAGTTCTTCATGGTGCGTGTGGCCGGTCTTGCCGGGCAGAAGCGGGAGGGGATCGAACAGAAGAGCGCCGACGGTCTGAC
>JBCCEL010000088.1:0-18423 GCA_039030315.1 Pseudomonadota bacterium | reverse complement strand
GGAGCGGTCGGTGATCTGCATGAAGCCGTGCTCGTCGATGTTGGAGACATCTCCGGTGATGAAGTAGCCCTGGTCATCGAGGATCTCGCCGCCCTCGCCCTTGAGGTAGGCCTTGGAGATGCAGGGGCCGCGGACCACGAGATGGCCGAAAGCCTTGCCGTCGCGGGCCAGTTCGTTGCCGTCATCATCCGTGATGCGCATCTCGACAGTGAAGGGCGGGCGGCCCTGCTTCAGCTTGATCGGCCACCAGTCCTCATGCGCCCAGTCCTCCATGCCGCCTTTCTTGCAGCCGAGGGTGCCGAGCGGGCTCATCTCGGT
Source organism: Pseudomonadota bacterium (assembly GCA_039030315.1). Classification (GTDB taxonomy): domain Bacteria; phylum Pseudomonadota; class Alphaproteobacteria; order Rhizobiales; family CAJQND01; genus JAAEUE01. The sequence goes on along the minus strand of JBCCEL010000088.1, from coordinate 18,105 downwards.
CATGCCCCAGGCATGGATGACCTCGACATCGTAGCCTTCCTCGAACGCCTTCATCATGCTTTCCGGGCAGGCCGAGCCGCCGATGACCACGCGTTTCAGGGCGTCCAGTTTCTTCTCAGGGTTCTGCTCCAGGTATTGCAGCAGCATGAGCCAGACCGTCGGCACGGCGAGCGTGCAGGTGACCCCCTCGCCTTCCAGCAGTTCGTGGATCGAGGCCCCGTCCATCTGGGCGCCCGGCATGACCATCTTGGCGCCGGACATGGGGCCGGAGAAGGCGGTGGACCAGGCATTGGCGTGGAACATGGGCACCACCGGCATGATCACGTCTGTGCTCTTGAAACCCAGTGCGTCGGCCATGTTCGTGGTCATGCCGTGGAGCACGTTCGACCGGTGGGAATAGACCACGCCCTTGGGGTTTCCGGTGGTGCCGGAGGTGTAACACATGCCGCAGGCGGTGTTCTCGTCGAACTCGGGCCAGACGAAATCCTCCTCGCCCTCGGCCAGCAGATCCTCGTAGCAGAGCACGCCGCGCAGCTTGGTGTCGGGCATGTGTTCGCGGTCGGTCATGACCACGAAAGTGGTGATCTTGGGCAGCTTGTCCTGGATAGCTTCCAGGATCGGCACGAAGGTCAGGTCGACGAAGAACCAGGAATCCTCGGCGTGGTCGATGATGTAGACCAGCTGCTCGGGGAAGAGGCGCGGATTGAGCGTGTGGACGATCGCGCCCAGCCCCATGACACCGTACCAGGTTTCCAGATGGCGATAGCCGTTCCAGGCCATGGTGCCGGCGATGTCGCCGAGCTTCATGCCGCGTTTCTGCAGCGCATGGGCGAGTTTGCGCGAGCGGATGTTGAGATCGGCATAGGTCTGGCGGTGGATCGGCCCTTCGACGCTGCGCGACACGATCTCCTGGTCCGGATGGTACATGGCCGCATGGTCCAGCACCTTGTGCGACAATAGCGGCCAGTCCTGCATCAATCCGAGCATAACGTTCTCCTCACTCACGTGCACCGCGCTCCCACCGCGCAGACGCTCAGGTTCTCCCATTGGCGCTGAGGTATAGCCAAGCGGGGCGGGAGCGACAATTGGATTGTGTCCCAAAAGCACTCCACTGCCGTCCTCGGGCTTGACCCGAGGATCCAGGGCCGCGGACCTCAGAGCATGCCGCCCTGGGTCTCGCTTCGCTCGCCCGGGAAGACGAAGAGTAAATGGACCGAGGGCGGCATTAGGCGGGCAGCGTCAGTCAGGTGGCACTACGCAGGCGCGCGGCCGGCGATCTGGATCATGGTGAAGGTCGTGGTCTTCGTGCCAGGGCTGGCAAGGTGATCCGTGACCCTTGCGGCCAGCGCGTCCAGCTTCGTCTTCTTCATGAGCCCGCGCTCCTCGATGGTCTCGCGCATGGCCGTGAGGGTCAGCGGAACGTGGAAGTGCATGGGGTCGGCCGCGGTCTGGTCATGGCGGCAAAGGCGGATCTGGAGATCGCTCATGCCCCGGGCCCGGCATTCCTCGTCCAGCCGGCTGCCAAGCGAGGTGTCGGCGCCGACGGCGAGGAAGGTCTCGCGGAAGATGTGGCGGGCCTCCACCCAGTCCGCCGTGGAGGGCTCGCAGAGCATGCTGCGGGTATCCGCCTCCTCCAGGAAAACGATGCCGCCCGGCTTTGTCAGCGCCAGGATGTGATCGAGCATCGCAAGGCCGTTCTCGATGACGCTGAGGGCAAAGCGGGTGTGGACGAGATCGAAGGAGGCCGGCTCGAAACCGGTGTCGAACGCGTCGGCTTCCACGAAGGTGACGTTGGAAAGCCCCTGGCGCGCCGCCCAGCTGCAGGCCTCGTCCAGCTTGGCGGTATCGAGATCGGCGCCGACGACAGAGCCGCCCTCGCCCACCCATTCGCTCAGCACATCCGTGGTGCCGCCAATGCCGCAGCACAGATCGAGGACGCGCAGGCCGGCGCCGCCCCCGAGCCCGGCCAGCATGGCGCGGGCGTCCTTGCGGAAGAGGTCGGCCTGGATGTTCAGGCGGGTGAATTCGTCGGCGGAGGTTTCAATCGGATAGGCGGCTTTGAGCGCGGCATGAGCCATGATGTCTGATCCCCTTCCATCATCCGGCAGGCTTCAAAAATACACTACGGGAGAAGCGGCGCAACGGTTCTCCCGCCCCGCCATTGCCAAGGGAGCAAACACCCCCGATAGTGGCGCCATGGTGGATCACAAAGTTTACGAAATGGGCTCAGAAGAAGGCGCAGCCGAAGCCCGGCGGCGCATTCAGAAAGCGGCGGATGAAGGCCTGGAGACTCTGGACATTGGCGGGCTGGGGCTGACGGGACTGCCGGAGGACTGGCCGGAGCTGCCGAGCGTGAAGACGCTTTATCTGGGGTATTCTGAGGAAATCCAAAAATCTCCTTCGGGAAGCGCCAGAGCGGCCAACAATCAACCCAACGCTCTCGACTCCCTCCCGCAAATCATGTTTCGGGCGTTCACGAACTTGGAAACGCTCTCTCTTACACATGGCGGTTTAACTCAATTGCCGTCTGAGATCGCAAACTTGCAATCACTGACCACGTTACGTCTCGAGGGCAACCTGCTCGTGGCAGTACCACAAGAAATCGGGCAGTTGGGAGCCCTGACCACGCTTTCTCTGAGCAATAATCAGCTGTCGATGTTGCCCGCAGAAATCGGTAAACTCCGACGGCTCGTCAATCTCGAACTTCAGCGGAATATGCTTTCCGCAATTCCCGCACAAATCGGGCAACTCCACGCGCTCAAGAGCTTGAATCTCTGTGAAAACGAGCTGTTATCTCTACCCATTCAGATAGGAACGCTTGCTGCGCTGAGACTTCTTGCGCTAGCCGACAATCAGCTGTCGGCGCTGCCCCGGGAGATCGGACAGCTACAGGCCCTGACAAGACTTGATATGAGCGGTAACCACCTGTCGGCGCTGCCCCGGGAGATCGGGCAGCTACAGGCCCTGACAAGACTTGATATGAGCGGTAACCAGCTGCCGGCCCTGCCCCGGGAGATCGGACAGCTGCAGGCCCTGACAGAGCTGAACTTGGACGACAATCAGCTGTCGGATCTGCCCGAGGAAGTCGGACAGCTTCAGGCCCTGACAGAGCTAAGTCTGGACGACAACCAACTGTCGGCGCTGCCCCGGGAGATTGGACAGCTGCAGGCGCTGACAGGGCTTTATCTGGACGACAACCAGCTGTCTGCACTGCCCCGGGAGATCGGACAACCGCAGGCTTTGACAACACTCTATCTGCGGGCCAACCAGCTCTCGGCGCTGCCTCACGAGATCGGGCAGTTGCAGGCCCTGACAACACTTCATCTGAACGACAACCAGCTGTCGGCGCTGCCTCATGAGATCGGACAGCTACATGACCTGAAAAGGCTCCATCTGAGGAATAACTCTCTGCCCGATGCTTACCAAGCCACATTTAATGATGGCGGCATCGATGCGCTTCGCGCGTTGTTGGAGGGTGAGGAGACCCGGGATCAGCCTGAAGAGCCAACCGACCCAGCTGACGAAGAACCCGATGAAGCCTCCGAGGCTCTGGAGCAACAAGCGGGGTCGCATGTTTTTGACGCGGAGACGGGAGTTGTCCGGGCGGTGCCGCTGGCCGGGGCGGCGGATGATCCAGAGATGGCTGAGACGCTTCGGCGGGCCGTCCGGTCCAAGGCCGAGAAACTGCTGGCCAATCTCAAAGGCAATCACTGTCCGCAGCGGCTCTCCGACACCATTGACGAGTTACTGCGCAGCCTCGGCGGCGAGGTGGCGGACATCAATCCCGGTGAACTGCTGATGAGCGCCACCAGCCTCGATGAGGATCTTGCGGCCTATGACGGTCCGGAAGGCCGTGCCGAACTGTATCCCGACGCCATCGCCGCGATGGGCGATCTGCAGCGCAGCCTTATCTACCTCAAAGCCGCCTTCCCGGCCATCCTGAAGATCGAGGCCGCCATGCTGGCGCAAGAACTGCGCAAGCCGGATGTTCGCGAAGCTCTGGAACATGCCCGCGCGGCAAACGTCATTGCGGAACAGTCCGCCGAGACGGACCGGAGCGCTGTCGACGCCATGGCCGCACCCGATGCGAAGATTGAACAGGCGGAGGAGATCATTGCGACGGCCAGTTCTCCGACCGCCCGCGCCGCGGCAGAAGAAGCCCGGATGCGCCATGGCGGCCAGAAGCTGCTGGAGGTGCGCAATTACTCCGCAGCCGTTCTCAAGGCCGCGGGCAAGGGCGTCCTGTCAGGGGTCGAGAAGACCACCCAGGGCGCTGTCATCGGTGGCTTCGCGGCGCTTGCCGGTTCCCTTCTGGGCCCCCTCGCCGGCCTCGCCACACTGGTCGCAGGCTTCGTCCCTCTCAAAAAGGAGGCGGAGAAGATCAAGCGCGAGACGGATGCGAAGAAAGAAGACGAGGGGAAGAGCGACAGCGCCGAAGGGCAAGGTGGGGACTGAATGTCCGCTCGTCGGATTTTCTCAGCCTTCGTTCTACTCGCCTTATCCATCCTCGCATCTGCGCCGCCCGTCGAGGCGCTCGAGACGTCCTGCGCCCGCCAGGAGACCTTCGCCCTGGCTCTGCATGGCGGGGCGGTTTGGGGGCGTGTGGTTTATCCGAAGCGCGAGGCCTTTCTCCTGAAGGAGCTGCGGGCCGGGCGGGCGCGGCTGCGGGCGGGAGGCAGCGCGCTGGATGTGGTGGCGGACGCCGTGGCGGCCATGGAGGATTCGGGGCTCTTCAATGCCGGCCGAGGCAGCGTTGCTAACAAGGCGGGCGAGATCGAGATGGATGCCTCGATCATGAGCGGGCGGCACCTGAGGGCCGGGTCCGTGGCCAGCGTCCGCCGCGTCAAGAATCCGGTCACAGCCGCCCGTCTCGTCATGGACAACACGCCCCAGGTCATGATGGCCGGCCCCGCCGCCGATGAGCGCCTGATCGAGCTCGGCGCCGAGGCGGTCGATCAGAGCTATTTCAGATACTCGGACAAATCCTTCTCCGGCCTCCGCCTGCCCGAGACGCTGTCCCCGCCTGAAGCGACGCCCGAGACCCCGGCAGCGCTCAGGCCCTTCGTCGGCATCTGGGCAGGCGTGCTGTCCGGCCGCCTCCCCCATGTGCTCGTGCTGAAACCCAGCGGCGAGGCCACGGTCGCGCTCGGCGCAAATGAGAGCCTTGGGCTGGCAGAACCGGTGACGCTCAAGGCCCGCACGAAACGATTGAACGACTTCCTGATTGTCGAGACCCCTCGCTTCCGCCTCTCCTACCGCATCGCAAAGGATGGCGGGATCGAGGCCCGGATCACCGTCACCGGCGGCCTGCGCGCGTCCGGAAAGCTGCGCCGGCGCCCGGACCTCCTGAACCCCGGCGGCACTGTCGGCGCCGTGGCGCTCGACCGCTGCGGCAATCTCGCCGCCGCCACCTCCACCGGCGGTTTCGGCGCCAAGCCGCCGGGACGCATCGGCGATTCCCCTATCATCGGCGCCGGCACCTACGCCGACAACCGCAGCGCCGCCGTCTCCGCCACCGGCCACGGGGAGTACTTCATCCGTCATGCGGTCGCACACGACATCACCGCCCGCATGCGCCATGGCGGCGAGAGCCTCGTGCAGGCCGGCTACCAGGTGATCTTCAAGGAACTCAGGCGCGCAGGCGGCAGGGGCGGGATCATCGCCATCGACAAGGACGGCAAGGTCGTCATGCTCTACAACACGGACGGCATGGTCCGCGGCTCTACAACCAACCGCCTGTCGCCCACCGTCGCCACATACCAATCGGATTGAGGCCATGAAGGACATCCACTCCGCGGCGCGCGACGGGTTTTCCCAGGCTAGCGATGCTTATGTCTCCGGCCGGCCGGGATATCCGCAGGATGTCGATGACTGGCTGGCCGGGGAGATGGGCGCCGGCGCTGGCCGAACGATCGTGGATCTCGGCGCCGGCACCGGCAAGTTCACCCGGCATCTGCTCGGCACCGGTGCCCGGGTGATCGCGGTGGAACCGGTCGACGAGATGCTGGCCCAGTGCCACGCAGCCTGCCCGGCCGCGGACCACCGCAGCGGCAATGCCACCAGCATTCCGCTGGAAGATGAGAGCGTTGACGGTCTTTATTGCGCCCAGGCCTTCCACTGGTTCGCATCGGCAGAGGCCCTGGCGGAGATCAGGCGCGTTCTGAAGCCCGGCAGCGCGCTCGGCCTGATCTGGAACGTGCGCGACGAGACCTCCCCCTGGGTCTCGGACCTCAGCCGCATCATGGCTCCTTACGAGGACCGCACACCGCGCTTCCACGAGGGCCAGTGGCGGAGGGTGTTCCCTGCCCCGGGCTATTCAAGCCTGCAGGAACGCGAGTTCTCCCATGTCCATACCGGCGGGTTCGATCAGGTGGTCGCAGACCGGGTGCTCTCCGTCAGCTTCATCGCCGCTCAGCCGGAGAGCGAACAGTCGGCGGTGCGCAGCCAGGTTCATGCCTTGAAGACGGCCTACCCCGAGCTCGCCGCCGACCCGGTCAGTTTCCCCTACCGGACACTCGTTGCCTGGACCCGCAAGCTGGCCTGACAACTCACCGGTCAGCCGGTTGGCGGCTGCGGATCTTCGGCCAGGTGATCGCGCTTGATCCAGACCCTGGCGCCATCGGCGCCGGCAACGGCCGAACCGTTCCAGCCCTTGGGCAGGCGCAGCCAGGACTGCGCGGCAAAAGGCTCTCCGCCTTCCTCAAAGCCGCCTTGCAGCACCAGGATCTCCATCCCGCCGGGCGCTGAGAGGTTCACTTCCATGCCCGCTTGCCAGCGCTCAAGACGCACGTCTTCGCGGTCGTCGTTGAAGAGCGGCATGACCTCGACGCCCTGACGCTCGGGATCGGCGACGAAAGCCATCTTGTTGGTGTCGAGGCGGACCTGGGTGCGGTCCGCCATATCGAACTGCCACAGCTTCACGAATATCGTGCAGCCCGGAGCCGATCCGGGGGTGTGACTGGATTCCGGCGGGTTTCGGATGTAGCTGCCCGCCGGAAAGTCTCCGTGCTCGTCCTGGAAGACGCCATCCAGCACAAAGAACTCCTCTCCCCCTGTATGGACATGGGGGGAGAAGCTGCTGTCCGGCGCATAGCGCACTATGGTGGTGGCCCGGGCGACCTCGTCGCCCAGGCGGTCCAACATGCGGCGGTCCACGCCCGGCATCGGAGAGGCCTTCCACGGGACCTTCGCAGCGTGAACCGCCACCCGGTCGTCAAAATTGGCGTTCAGTTCCATCTGGGCCTCCTGCCGATTATGCCGCGATGCTCGGACGTTCCTGCATCCGCGCATGCCAGGCCCTGAGATTACCGCAGTCCTCAGGGATTTCAATTTTGGCGAACCCGGCGAACATCAGGCCCGCATAGGCGGTGATGTCGGCGACGGAAAAGTCCTCTCCGGCCAGCCAGGGCCTGCCTGCAAGTTCACCATCCAGATAACGCATTCCGGCAACAGCACGCTCTTTCTGGTGCTCGCCCCATTCGGCGCACTGATAGCCTTCAATGTCCCGGCCAAGGCCGGGTGTGGCGTGGTGGAAATAGGTCGCCACAGCATCCAGCAGACCTGCCTCCGCGCGCCGCTGCATCATATGGACCACAGCGCGCTCCTTCGGGGTCTTGCCGGTCAGAATCGGTTCGCCGCTGGCGTGATCCAGGTATTCGGTAATGGCCGAACACTCGGCTATCGTGGTCCCGTCCTCCAGTTCCAGCACGGGAACAGCACCGGATGGATTCTTCGCCAAAAACTCCGGTTTCTGGTGCTCGCCGTTGGGAACGTCCACGGACACGAACTCCACATCGTCCGTCATGCCCTTTTCGGCCAGGGCTATCCTAACGCGCGCAGGGTTCGGGAAACCGTTGTATTCATAGATCTTCATCGCCATCTCCATATTGTCTATCTACTGATAGATAGATAAATAGAGTTAGACGAACGCCTCTGTCAAGCCTATCTATCGATAGATTGGCACACGAAACGGTGATCAGCTGATGACAGACACCCGGACGCAGCTGCTGGACGCGGCAGAACACAGCATGCGCAAGCGCGGCTATCACGCCGTCAGCTTCCGTGACCTGGCGGACGAACTCGGCATCAAGAGTGCCAGCGTGCACTATCATTTCCGCCAGAAGGAAGACCTGGGCGTGGCACTGGTTCAACGCTACGCCAGCCACGTGCTTGCCGCTCTAGAGCTGAAGGCGAGCGGGGCAGACTCCCCGGCCGCCCGCTTCTCCGCCTTCAAGGAAGTCTACCGCGACGCGCTGGTTACATCAGATGAGATCTGCCTGTGCGGCATGCTGGGCGCGGAGGCCCTCGGCCTGCCAGATGTGGTTGCCGCCGAGGTCAGGCGGTTCTTTGAGGCCAATGTGACCTGGCTGATGGAGGCGCAATCAGACACCACACCAGAGGATGAGCGTCGCCAAAGAGCCCTTCACATCGTCGCCGCCCTGCAGGGCGCCATGATGCTTGCCTCCACGCTCGGAGACTTCGGTGTGTTCGACGAGATTGCGGACCGGATCTGAGCGGCACCCTGCATCATTCGCCAATCGCCTCGGTGATTGCGGACATGGCCGACACCAGATCCGATCGACCTGCTTGCTCCCGGAGGGCACCGAGCCGGTCCCGCAGCGCATCCGTCGGTCCCAGCTCGTACCAGTCGGCAAGTGCGCGTGCGCGTTCCACCATGAACGTGGACCACGGCAGCGGCTCACTCCGGGTATAGCTTTCCAGCCTGTCGGCATAGCGCCGCGCGCGCTCCCATTCCTGCCGGTCCAGCGCATCGTCCAAAGCAAGTTCGGAGAACCAGGGATAGTTGTGGGCAACGCATCCCGTCCCAAAGATCTGGTCGGCCTCGTCCAGGGCTTCGAGCCGTTCGGCGTCGCTCTCGGCAAGCATGGAGAAAGCTCCAAGAACGGTCGGTCCGTAGAATGTCTTCCCGAGGCCACGCGAAACCTCAACCGACTCGGCCACATACGCACGCGCCTTCTCGACGTCACCTAGATCCCGGGTGGCTCTGGCCAGTTCCGTGAGGCACTGGGTGAGAAAGTTGCCCGCGCCAATACGCCTGGCCAGGCTCTCGCACCTCTTGAGCGCTGACACGGCGTCTTCCGTATCACCCAGCTTGTTGAGAACGGTGCCGATGAGGAGCAGGCCGAGAATTTCCGAACGCCTGTTGCTGATCTGCGAGGCCATCTCGGCTGTGGCACGTCCGTCTTCCACCGCCTGCCGGAACTCCATCAGATGCATGCGCGTCCAGCCAATCATATGGCGGTTCTCGACCTCTATGCGGCCGAGGCCGTTTTGCTGGGCAAGGGTCACGCAGTCCCTGAAGTTCTGGCAGGCCGTGATCATGCGACCCTGGAGATAGTGACCGTCTCCCAGGCCACTCAGCGAACGGGCCTGGGGCACGATGGAACCGACTTCGGTGGCCAATTCGTGCGAACGGCTGTGCTCGCGCAAGCACTCGTCAATCCTGCCCAGCGGAAAATACAGATTGCCCCTGAGATAGTGGATCTGGGCCTGCTCTTCCGTCAGGTCGCTGCGCCACGCTGCTTCTGCGGCAGGTTCCAGCGCTTTCAGCGCCTCGGGTTGCTGGTCGGCGATCCTGTAGGCCGAGGCCAGGCCGATCCATGCCTTACACACATTCTGATCTGAATCAGCTATTTCGGTGGCCGTGCGGTAAGCCGCCACTGCCTCCTCCATATCGCCGGTATTGAGCAAAGCCTCACCCAGAGCACAGTTCAGCCCGCACTTCGTATGACTGTCCGTTGGCAAGGCAGCGCCGCGCCTGGTCAGCTTGATGACCTCATCAAAGTGTAACGCCTCCGCCTGAGAATGCGCAGCAGCCAGAAATGCCGCTCCCGCGCCCGGGTCTCCGGCCAGATCGAGATGTTCAGCACAAAGCACCGCATCGCGTTGCCGGTACCACTCTCCCGCACCGAGGTGGTAACTCTTCCGCGTTGAATTCAGCAGCGATTTGTAGACGCCGTCCCGGATAAGCGCGTGGGTAAAAAGGAAGCGCTCACCGTCGCGCCGGACCAGAAAACGCTCGATGAGTTCGCCACAGCTATACTGACTGATCCCGGTCAAATGCCGCAAAGGCTCGATGGAGAATCGTTGGCCGAGAACCGATGCAGCCTGCAGCGCCTGTTTATCGGCCGGCGAAAGCGCATCCATTCGGGCCTGGACAATGCTCTGCACCGAAGGCGGAACCGCATCCTGGTTGGCAGCTTCCGCCCCGCGCAGCAGTTGCTCAAGAAACAGCGGGTTACCATCGGCCCGTTCAACGCAGGACTTGGCGAACTGCTGAGCAACGTCAAAAAATTCCGAAGCCAGAGACAGCGCATCGTCGGGCCGAAGCGGCCGAAGATCAATTGTCATAAGGGGCGTGGCGGCGGTTGCCGTACGCCAGTTAGCATCGAGCTTGTCTCCTTCAATCCTGGAGGTCAGAACCAGGAGTGCCGGAATATCCGCCACGGCCCGGGCCAGGCTGGCCAAGTGCTGAAGCACGATTTCCTCGGCCCAGTGAACGTCCTCAATGATCATGAGGAGCGGTTTCTGAGCTGCGGCGAAGCGGACCAGAGCCGCCACCACGTCGCGCTTGCCTTCGTTGCGGCGCGCATTGTCCATGGCGTTGTAAAGCGCCTGCCACTGGCCGGGGGGTTCAATGTCAAGCAGATCGTAGAGAAAGGCTGTCTGCTGCTCGGTTATGCATTCCTCGGCAATAGCTTTGCGTGCCCCCGCCACCCGGTCGTTTTTGGCGAACGGCGGAGGTATGCCCAGAAGGCTGCGCACCAACGACCTGATCGCATCCTGTCCCTTGCCCGCACCAAAGTCGAGGATCAGGGCTCGCTCGGCCCCGTAACCCTGCTCCACAGCGAGCTTCTCAAACTCTTCGGACAATCGCGTCTTGCCGATCCCGGCCTCGCCGCGGACATAGACCACATGACCCGACTTTTCGGCGGCTGCCGACTGAAGCACGGCGCGAAACTGCTGCTGTTCGCTCTGCCGGCCCACGAACGGCCGACTCTCTTCAGCCGCCGCATGTGCGTTGAAGCCGACAAATCTCAGGATATGGACGGGTTCGGCGATCCCTTTCAGGCTTTCCAGGCCGAGGCTTTCCGCATCGCAGGCCGGGCCGATCGACTGCTGCACTTCGGCGGAGAGAAAAGTCTGACAAGGCCCTGCCTTGTCCGTTAACCGGGATGCGAGGTTCACCGAGTTCCCGGTGACCGTGTAGCTGTTCTCAGAGCCGACGCTGCTGGCTACCACCTCGCCCGAGGCAACGCCGATATGAACCTCGATCTTCCTGCCGATTTCCTGCGATACCTGGGGCATCGCCTGGTGAATGGCTTCGGCGGCCTGGACCGCCCGCGCGGCATCGTTGCCATACGCTGTCGGCGCTCCGAACACGGCCATGACACTGTCGCCGATATGCTTGTCAACCGTGCCGCCAAAGCCTTTCACAATGCCATCAGCCACCCTGAAATAGGTGGACAGCATGGAATGGGTCTCTTCTGCATCCATCTCTCCGGTCAGCCGCGTGTAGCCGGATATGTCTGCAAAAAGGATCGCGACCTGACGGCGTTCACCGGGTGGTATAGTGCTCTCCGGTTGCGGCGGCTCGGCTGTGCCGACTGCATCTTTTCTGCCGGAGGTCTGTTCGTCATTAAGCGCGGCAATGGCCCGAAGCAGCTTCTTCCGGGGACCCATCGCGATTCCGAGTTCACGCAGGTCGTTCTCGGTCAGATCGCGCGCTGCATCGATGTCGATTTCGTTGGCTTCAAAGACAGCAACCAACTGCGAAAGCCCATTTGCCTCCAGCCAATCTGCGGTGACAGAAACCATCAGGTGCGCCCGAACCTATCCTTTGCCCTTCAGCGCAGCCCCGGCGCGCCCGGCCCGAGCCGGACAGCTGCACCCCAACCTTACTCCAGATAACATCATAGGGGTCAATCGGCGACGGTGATGTGATTATCTTCACGCTTACCGGCTTCGAGCGAAAGGCAGGAAGCCGAACTGCATGGTGTAGACCATCGCGGCTGTAAGACCCGTTCGCAGGACCGTCGCCATCCTCGTTTGATATCCGGATAGCCAATGGCCCCTGGCAGCTGGCCGTGTGGCGGTCGTTCCCTGATCCTGGTACGGACTATTCGGTCAAATGCCTAAAAGGGTATTGAGCACACCCACTCACAGTGGCGGATCGGACTCGCTCAATCCCTGATCGACACAAGGGATGCAGCAGGGAACAATCGGCTTTCGGTTCAGAGAACCTAGGCTGGGTCCGGCAGATGACCGAAGCTGACCGCCAGCCGGTTCCACGCGTTCATCTGAGCGATGATGAGCGTAAGATCGACAATCTGCTCATCATTGAAATGCGGTTTCAGATCAGCGAACAGATGCTCAGGCGCTCCTTCTGCGGCGAGAAGGGTCACGGCTTCAGACCACGCCAGCGCCGCCTTTTCCGAAGCCGAAAAGAACGGGCACTCTCGCCAGACCGGAAGGCAATCCAGCCGCTGCTGCGTTTCTCCAGCCGCACGTGCCTCGTTCGTGTGCACATCAACGCAATAGACGCATCCGTTTATCTGCGAAATCCTGATCTCGATGACCGCGCGCAGCTTGCCGTCAATCGTGTCCATGTGCTTCTTCGACCGGGCCATCGCGGCGATCGCCGGCCCGTTGATGGAAACATAGTCGAGACGTTCAATCACCAGCCACGCTCCTTGTAACGTGGGCGCCCAGATTGGCGCCTGCCAAGAGGCATAGTCGCACTGAATACCGGATCCTAGAAAGTGGAAATAACGAACTCGTCCTTGTCCGGCAGACGAGACGTAGGCTCCTGCTTGCCGGCCGTGAGCCCCTTGACGTTTTCGGTGACGTATTGCGCGAGCTCGCTCAGCCTGATTTGCCGGTCCGGTTCAGCGTCCGCCTCGCCGTTCAGACCCCTGAGAATGGAATAGGTGAACACACCGTGTCCGAGGCTCGGACGCTCCTGCGCGAGGGTCTCCGCATCGGTGGCGGCGAGCACGGTGACGAACGCATCGTCGGCATCCTTGATCAGCCGCGGATTGTAAGCATTGCCAGCCTTGCACGTGTCGACCACCATGATCCGGCGGCCTTGCGCCTTTTCAATGGCGCCATGGAGCTGGCGCCAGTCCAAGACCGTCGCCGCTTTCCAGCGCTTGGTCTTTTGGTCCATCTGCGCATCACCCGGCAGGAAGAGATAGTCCGCGCCGACATTGACGCCGTGACCGGCCAGAAACAGTACGACCGTATCCTCGGGTCTGGCCTTTTCGAATACCTGTAAGGCCTGGCGGATGTTGGCGGCGGTCGGCTGCAAACCCGCTCCACCGGCAATGGTGACCGCTCTCACCTCTTTGTAGAGCCCGCCGGCACGGGTTTCCATGGCCTTTCGAAAGGCAAGGGCGTCTGCGCCGGCAAAGCGCAGATCCTGGGCGAAATGGGCATAGTCGTCGACCCCCACAGCGACGAGATAAAGGGTCCCGCGCTCCTTCAGCCTGCTGCCGCCGATACGGGTGAGCTCCAGCCGGGTGCTGGTCCGGCCGACCGCGTTGAGAGTGCGGATCTCTATGCGGTTGCGGCCTACGGTGAGGGGCACCTCGAGCGCCGCCTCGAAGGCGGCCCCGTCACTCAGCGAGACGGGAGCGAGATTCACCCTGCGCCCGTTGGCGATCAATTCGAAACTCTGGATGGGGTCAAGACTTGCCCCGATGCTGAGCCGGACGGTCGCAGATACCGCCCGCGTGGGGCTTCTGCCGGACGGTGAAAGAACCTCGACCACCGGCGGCTTGCGGTTCAGGAGGTTATCGAGTTCAAAAGTCACCCTGGGCGCCTCCTCCAGAGCGGCACGCGCACTGAAGAGCTCGAGCGCCCGGCGGACAATGTCCGGCCGGTAGAAATGGCGTTTCAGCTGGGCGGCCGTGATCAGTCGGACGGCCTTGCTGGGGCCCTCGTTGATGTGCCAGCCGATGTGATCGTCGCCGTCGGGCGAGGCGGCAAAGTAGCCTTGCGGTGTCCAGATCACCCATTCGCCATCGCTGGCATGAAACAGCGAGACAATGTTCTCGCCGGTTGCCGTGTTCCACAACCGCACCGTCTGGTCGTCGCTGCCGGAGATCAGAAGCCCGCCGTCCCGTGAGACGCCGGCCGTCCAGACATCCCCGCTGTGGCCATCGTAGTCGCGGAGCTTGCGCCCGCGCAGATCGTATAGGCTTAGCCAGCCGTGGCCGGCGGCGCTGAGGATCGATTTGCCGCCGGGCACAAACCCGTATGCGTTGTGGGTGTACCCGTCCTTCTCACCGCGCTCGGCCCTTCCCAGGAGCTCGTCCGAACGGCTGATGGCCAGCGTGTCCCAATAGCCGAAGGGGCCGCGGCTTTCGTGCGCCAGCGTCAGCTGCTCGTGGCTAGCCTTGAGGTTCCGGGCGAACCGGACCCTCGGGTCGACCGGCCGGGGCTCTCCGAGGCCGCGATCGCGGGACGGCAGCCGCAGCATGAACCGAAGTTCTCCGGTGTCGTTCGGTTCCTCGAACTTTCCAGCGTAGCCCCAAGCGATCCGGCGGGTGTCTTCCGAGACGCCGACGGCATGCACCGCTCTCCCCCTGCCCTTTAGTCTTGCGACCACTTGCGGGTTCTCCAGCGTCCAGATGTGGATTTCGTTGTTCTTGCCGCCTGCTGTCGCTGCCAGCTTTCCATCCGGAGACACGGCGACCGCGAGCACGATGTTGTCGTGGCCACGATAGGTCAGGGCCGTATCTCCCGTTCGAACATCCCAGACTGCCGGCTCGAACGGTGCACCGCCGGAACCTCCAAGCACCTGCCGGCCGTCCGGCGTGAAGCGCAGTGCGGGGGTGCTGACATCACGCCTGGCGAGTTCACGCTGAAAGTCTCCGCTCTGCGCGTCCCAGATGCGGATGCCGCCGCCGCTCGCGCTGCTGACGATGGTCTTGCCATCAGGGGCAATCGCGATGTCGCGGACAAGCTTTTCATGTCCGCGCATCAGCTTGATCAGCCGGCCGTCAGAGATCCGCCAAAGCATTACCAGGGAATCATCGCCCCCGGTCACCAGCCGCTCGCCATCGGCCGTAAACCGGACCACGTTGATGTCGCCCTGCCGGTGTCGAACCTGCTGCAACACCTTGCCGTCCGACGTGCGCCAGACGATGGCGCTATCGTCCATGCCAGCGCTGGCAAGACGCGCGCCATCCGGTGAGAAGCTGACGGACAGAACGGGCTCCCTGTGACCGGAATAAAGCTTTACGAGTTCGCCGCTCTCCAGATTATAGAGCCGAACCGGATGAACTCTGGCATCCTCGATGCCCGTATGCCCCGCCACCGCCAGGTACCGGCCGTCGGGCGAAAGCGCAATCGCGTAGATCTTTCCGCCATCGGCTTCGTCGATCTGGCCGCGCAGGACCCTGACCGTTCGTCTGCTTTCGAGATCCCAGATCCGGACGGTCTTGTCGTCGCTCGCCGTGATCAGATACCGGCCGTCCGGCGTGAACACCATGTCGCGCACCAGCGCCATGTGGCCGCCTGTATCGAGCTGCAAAATCGGCGTCCCCGCTTGCGCGGCCGAGGCCACGGCGAGCACGAACAGTGCGAGAAGAACTTGAGAGATTGATTCAAGGCCGGCACGCAGGCATTGCGGAAACCGATTCCGATATTGAGCGCAAATATTTGTTATATATGTCATTTTTCTTATTGCTCAGCATACAGCCAAGAACATCAGCATGCGCAGACCCATCTGAACGAGCCGTGAACGACGGCTTCAGAGCGGGTTCAGCGCCATCACCTTAGTGTGGCGGATTATTGAACCCGGCAAAACGCCAAAAACAAGAAAAGCCGAGACCTGGGAATGAACAACAAAATCAAGAATGCCCTCATGGGCGGAACGATCCTGATCGCCTCCTCCATCGCCCTGACGACACTCGCATCAGCCGCAGACGGCAACGCGCGGAACAACACGGGACCGGGCATTCAGTCCGTCGTCCCCAAGGCACCTGTTGCCAAGATCCGGAACAGGAGCAAGGAAGCCCGCAACCGGCTCCGCGAGCGCAAGCGCATCGAGTTTGTCCGTCCGAAGGCGCCCGCCGCCAGTGCAGATCGCAGCCGCCAGATCGTCGTCGTTCCCAAAGAGGACGAGCGCGGCCTTGCGACGGAAACGGAAGGCGACAAGCAACTCTTCTCCGTCCGGCCGAAAGCACCGGAGGCCAACAAGCCGGTAAAGGTGGTAGATGCACGGCCCGATGTGGAACCGGAGCGTGAAGCCAATGCGCCACGCAAGGAGTTCGCCGAAGGGGCTCCGCAGAAGGAAGTGGTGGAGCCTGATCAAAAGATCGAATCGAAACCGGCTCCTGATTTTCAGGAAAAGGCTGAGCCAGAGGTCAAGGAGCGGGTGGAGCAGAAGGCCAAGCCGGCTCCGAAGAAACGGAAGAAGGTTGTGCGCAAGCGCAAGATCCGGATCTACGGCGAAGTCTACACCTACAACTCCAGAACCGGCTACTACGAGAGCGAAGCCCACTACTACGACGACGAGGGCCACTACGAGAGCACGCCCTCCTACAATCACGGCTACCACGGTGGCGGCAGCTATGACGGCGGTTCGAGCTATGACAGCTACTATCACGGCTCCAGCTACCAGGGCTCAAGCTATGGCGGCAGCGGCTACTACAGCGGCGCCGGCTACGGCAGATATAACTGCAAGTAGTCACCAGGCTCATCATTGCTGAACACGCAGCGGCACCCGGCAGCTTTGCCGGGTGCCCGCATGTCGGCATCGCTCAGCCGGCGGGCGGTCTGTACCTTTCCGCCGGGATCACCGCGACCGGCGTGAGCTCGACCAGGAAGTCCTTGTGCCCAAGCCCGGCGACCATGACCGAGGTCGAAACAGGTTCTGCGCCGGCTGCAAAGAACTCTGTCCTCACCTTCTGGATGGCCGGCAATTGCGCACGGTCGGTGAAATAGGTGGTGACCGAGACAATGTCGTCCAGGGTGCCTCCGACCTCGGCAAGCAGGCGCTGAATGTTCTGAAGACACATGCGGGCCTGGGCCTCCACGTCGCCCGGACCGACAATGTTCTCGTCCGAATCCCAGGCGACCTGTCCCGTCAGATGCACGACCACGCCCTCCGGCTGGATTGCAGCCATCTGGAAACCACGTCCCCGGGCGCCCCAGACCTCGCTCACTTCAAACCCTTCAGGCATTTTCGCTTAGCTCCTCCGCAATCTGGGCGGCACGTTGCCGATCACCCCGTGACACCCGTGATGTGACTGGATAGCATCTGGCAGTCCAGATGTTCAGAAGGCATGCGCTCATGGAAGCAGCTCAGCTAAGCCATTCCGGTCAGATCGAAGTTCATCCTCTGGCTGTGCACATCGGTGCCGAGATCCGAGGCGTCAACATTTCCCGGCAGCTCGAGGCGGACACCATCCGCCAGATTCGCGAGGCCCTCCTGCGCTGGAAGGTGGTGTTCTTCCGGGACCAGAACCTGGACCACGAAGCCCATGTGCGGTTCGCCCGCTACTTCGGTGATCCGACACCCGGTCACATCGTGTTCGGCGGCGATGCGCTTTATCCGGAAATCTACTCGATTGCCAAGCACCGGACGGCGAACGCAGGCAAGACAAAGCTGCGGCGGGCCTGGTCGGACTGGCACACCGACATCACGGCAGCAGTCAATCCGCCGTTCGCCTCCATTCTGCGCGGTGTGACGGTGCCGCCCTACGGCGGCGACACAATGTGGACCAACCTGGCTGTGGCTTACGACCGGCTTTCGGAAACCCTTCGCGGCTTCCTTCACGGTCTGCGCGCCGTGCACAGCTTCAATGCGCCGACTGATGCGGCAACCGCCAAGGCCTATAACAAAAAGACCGGCGAGCAGGATCTCATGGCGGAACATCCGCTGGTGACGGTGCATCCGGAAACCGGTGAGCGTGTGCTCAATGTCAGCCCCGATTTCATCAAGCATATTGTCGGCTTGGAGCCGCGCGAAAGCCAGGCCCTGCTGGAGATGCTGTGCGAGCACGCCGTTCAGCCGGAATTTACCGTGCGGTTCAAATGGGAACCGGGCAGCGTTGCGTTCTGGGACAACCGCTC
>JBCCEL010000087.1:0-18487 GCA_039030315.1 Pseudomonadota bacterium | reverse complement strand
GAGGTCGAAAAGCTGCTCTCCTGTTTCCGGACCTCCGCCATGCAGGGCGTGACGCTTGATGATCTCGACGAGAAAACGTCCGAATGCATCCCGGCTCCGCTACAGCGCCAGAGCCCCTATCTGACGCATCCCGTCTTCTCCATGTACCAGAGCGAGACCGAGATGCTGCGCTATCTGCGCCGGCTGCAGGACAAGGACGTGGCGCTGGACCGTTCCATGATCCCGCTGGGGTCCTGCACCATGAAGTTGAATGGGACCACGGAGATGATCCCGATCACCTTCAAGGAGTTCGCCATGATGCATCCCTTTGCGCCATTGGAGCAGACTCAGGGGTATCAGCAGCTCTTTGAAGAGCTGGAGTTCATGCTGTGTGAGATCACCGGTTTCGATGCAGTCTCGCTGCAGCCCAACGCAGGCAGCCAGGGGGAGTATTCGGGCCTCCTCTCCATCGCCAAATACCACGAGGCCAACGGCCACGGGCACCGCAACATCTGCCTGATTCCGGTGTCAGCCCACGGGACGAACCCGGCCTCGGCGATTATGGCCGGCATGAAGGTGGTGATCGTAAAGTGTGATGAGAACGGCAACGTTGATGTTGACGATCTCAAGGCAAAGGCAAAGGAGCACAAGGACAATCTTGCCGCCCTGATGATCACCTATCCCTCGACCCACGGAGTTTTCGAGGAGGCCATTGTCGAAATCTGCGATACGATCCACAAGAACGGCGGCCAGGTCTATCTCGACGGTGCCAACCTCAACGCTATGGTCGGGATTGTGAAACCAGCCGAGATCGGTGCCGATGTCTGCCACATGAACCTGCACAAGACGTTCTGTATCCCTCATGGCGGGGGCGGACCGGGCGTCGGGCCCATTGGAGTTAGGGCCCACCTGGCGCCATTCCTGCCGGATCATGACGTTGTTGACGGCGTGAACCCGGCCGCTGCCGGCGGGGAAACCATCGGCCAGGTCGCTGCAGCCCCCTGGGGCTCAGCCTCCATCCTACCGATCTCCTGGGCCTATATCGCCATGATGGGCACCGAAGGCCTGACGCGGGCAACGGCCGTTGCCATTCTCAACGCCAACTACATGGCGCGGAGGCTGAACGACCACTTCCCGGTGGTCTATACCGGGCCAGGCGGCTATGTGGCACACGAATGTATCATCGACATGCGTGGACTGAAGGAGAGCTGCGGGATTACGGTCGAGGATGTGGCAAAGCGATTGGTCGACTACGGCTACCACGCGCCGACCATGTCCTGGCCGGTCGCCGAAACCATGATGGTTGAGCCGACAGAATCAGAGTCCCAGGCCGAGATGGACCGGTTCTGCGACGCCATGATCCAGATCCGCAAGGAGATCGCCGAGGTGGAAAGCGGTGAGGCGGACAAGGACAACAACGTCCTGAAGAACGCTCCCCACACCCAGGATCTTCTTGTCGAGGACTGGGACCGGCCCTACTCCAAGAAACAGGCCTTCTTCCCGCTGCCATTCGTCCAGGCTGACAAGTACTGGCCCCCCGTGGGCCGGGTCGACAACGTTGCCGGCGACCGCAACCTGGTCTGCAGCTGCCCGCCGCTTGAGGAGTATCTGGAAGCGGCGGAGTAAACGCGCATCGGGCCTGGGAGCATCGTGCCATGAAGATCATCCGCATCGATGTCTTCCAGGTCGATATCCCTCTGGTCGTACCCAGCGAGTATCCCCACAAGACCTATGAGGCACTGGACGACACTGTTGTTCGCCTCGAAACGGACAGCGGAGATGTGGGCTGGGGCGAAGTCTGCCCCATCGGTTCAGCGTATCAACCGGCGCACGCTCTTGGGGTCCGCGCCGCAATCGAGGAGATGGCGCCGGGACTGATCGGCGAAGATCCGACCCAGACCGATTGCATCAACGCGACCATGAACAAATGGCTGAAGGGCGGCGAGTACGCCAAGTCGGCCATCGACATCGCCTGCTGGGACATTGTCGGCAAGGTCTATGGGAAGCCGCTGTACATGCTCCTTGGGGGCCGGCGGCAGGACAGGGCGCGGGCCTATCCGTCCATTCCCATGGGGGAGCCGGCCATGGTTGGCCCCAGCATGGAGAATTACCGGAGCCGAGGGTATGCGCACTTCCAGCTGAAGGTCGGGCGCAACAGCACGCTTGAGAACGACATCGGCCGGATCCGGCGGGCCGGTGAATGTCTGCAGCCGGGCGAAACGCTCGTGGCCGACGCCAACAAGCACTGGAAGACCCACGAAGCACTCCGGGTTCTGCGTGCGACCGAAGATGTGGACTTCTACACCGAGCAGCCCTGCCAGACCTACGAGGAATGCCTATCCATACGCCGGCAGGTCCGCCAGCCGATGATCCTCGATGAATGCATGGCCGATATCCGGGTTCTGCTTCGGGCACTCGCCGATGATGCCTTTGAAGGGATCGGCTGCAAGATCACGCGGGTCGGCGGGATCACGGGCGTCAGGCTGATGCGGGATGTCTGCGCGGCGGCCGGCAAGATCATGACCATCGACGATGCCTGGGGCTCCGATCTCTCCGCGGCAACCCAGGCGCACCTCTCGGTTTCGACCGCTCCGGACACTTTCCTCGCTGCCTACATATCGACCGATTTTTCAAAACTGCGCTACGACCTGGACGCGCCGGCCGTGAAGGACGGTTTCATCGACGCAACGGACAGGCCGGGTCTTGGCGTATCGCCGGATCCGGAGATACTGGGCGAACCCGTTCAGAGCTACGGCTAGCCATAGACCGCGACCGGGTTCCCGATTTTCTCCAGTACAGGAGATGACGCGATGCCTGAGCCCGCCGGAGCCAGCATGGCGCCGTCTTCAACGCGCAGAGGGTTGTCCATCTTCTCCAGCTTCAGCCCCTTTGGCGGCATGACAGAGCGGATACACCGGGACGGCGTGGAATGGCCGAAATGCGCAAGTACGGTGCAGGCCAGTTCGCTCCACGAAGAATCCTGGATCTCCATAGGCACATTGAGGGCGACGCAGACATCGCGGATCACCCTCATCTTGCTGATGCCGCCAACCTTGGCGAGCTTGAGATTGAGCCCGTCCAGAACACCGTCTTCCCTGGCCCGGAGCACCGCGCCGAGGTCTGTTGCGGATTCATCGAGGATCAGGGGGACGCCAGTAGTCCGGCGTACTTCCCGACACTCTTCATAGGTCGCACATGGCTGCTCGAAATAGAGGTCAATGTCACCTGCACCGCGGGCGATGCGTATGGCCTCGTCCACGCGCAGGCCGCCGTTGCCATCGACTTTCAGCGATTCGCCCGGCCGCATACGCTCCCCGATCCAGCGGAGAAATGCGATATCCGCCGCGATGTCCCCGGTGAGCTTGGATGAGAGCTGCGCCACGCCCAGGGCGCGCCAACGCGCCAGCGCCGCCTCGGCGACATCCTCCATCTTCGCCGGCACGCTGCCGACGACCATCGGGCGCGGGGTCACCATTCCGCCAAGGAGCGCATAGAGCGGCACGCCCAGCGATTTTCCGAGAATATCCCAGCAGGCAACATCCAGCGGCGACTTCACCGCCGACTGACCGCTCATCTCATAGTCCATGATTTCGTACAGCCGGGCCGGCGCTGCCGGATCTTCCCCGATCAGCCGGGGCGCAAGTTCATCAAGACCGGCACGCACCCCGCGGGCAAACGCCGCCACGAAGTTCGAGCCCCAGGGAACGCTGTCTCCCCAGCCTGTGATGCCGGTGTCGGTTTCAATCCGCACCAGTGTCTCATCGAAGCTGGACGTGACCCGTCCTTTGGAAATCGGGAATGGCTCGATCGGTACATCGACCTGAAACACGCTGATCCGGCTGATTTTCATGCGCCCGCCTCACGCCTTGCCTTTGCGCCGGAGCCATTCATCGGCGACCTCACCCATGGTCTTTGGCGCCTCGTCCTTGATCCAGGCCATGAAGGACCGGTCGAACTTAAAGCTTGCGCCGCATTCCTGCTGGAGGAAGCGGCGCACTTTCTGGGTGTTCCGGTAGTCTTTGTCGACCGGCGTCGCGCGGGTAATCGTGTCCGCGTGCCAGTCGAAGCGGGACATGACGATCAGTTCAGGCGGGTCTTCACCGCGGCGATTGAGGCGTCGATCATGTCGTCGGCCTTCTTGCCCTGAACTTCGGCGGCGATGATCCGCTCGGCTGCCGCGACAGCGAGATCGGTGGCCGCGGCGCGGACTTCGTTCATGGCGTTGGCTTCAGCCTGGGCGATCTTCTGCTCGGCCAGAGCGGTGCGGCGCTCAACGCTTTCCGCCAGCTTGCGCCGGGTCTCTTCTGCGTAGGCCTCAGCTTCCGCCTTGGCCTGGGTGACGATGTCTTCGGCTTCTTTTTCCGCTTCGGTGCGCTTGCGCTGATACTCCGCCAGAAGCGCCTGGGCTTCCTCGCGCAGCTTCTGCGCGTCGTCCAGTTCCTGGCGGATGCGGTCGGCGCGGTCATCAAGCGCCTTGGTCATCTGACCCGGCACCTTGAAATACATGATGAGCAGGATGAAGAGGACGAAGCTGACGCCTACCCAAAAGCCCGGATCTGAGAACAATGCCATGAGTCCTGTCTTCCTCAATTGGCCTCGGAAAGAGCCCGCTTGATGTCGGCGGCAGAAGCCTTCTTGCCGATCAGCTGGCTGACAATGGCTCCGGCTGCGTCGGCGGCCACTTCCTCAACGCTCTTCAGCGCTTCGGTCTTTGTAGCTGAAATCCGGGCCTCTGCTTCCGCCAGGCGCTCGCCCAGCTTGGCATCAAGCGCCGCGCGCTCGGCGTCGATCTCCGCCTTCAGAGCGTCGCGGGTTTCCTGGGCGATACCGTGCGCTTTGGCCTTGGCCTCGGCCAGAGCCGCCTCATAGGCCGCAACGGCGCGCTCGGATTCGTCCTTCAGGCGCTGTGCCTCGTCAAGATCGGAGGCAATGCGGTTCTGGCGGGATTCGATCGCACCGCCGATTTTCGGCAGGGCAAACTTGGAAATCACCAGATAAAGGATGCCGAACGTGATGACCAGCCAGATGATCTGGGGTGGCCAAGTGGCAAAATCGAGCTGAGGCATGGGCCCGTCCCGTCGTTTTCGTCAAGCACTCTTCGAATGCCGGCGCCCGGGAACGGGGCCGCCGGCCGGAGTTCGGATCGGATCAGGTCTGATCAGAACACGAAGAGGATGATCAGTGCGACCACGAGACCGAAGAGGCCGGTGGCTTCCGCAAGGGCAAAGCCCAGCAGCAGGTTCGGGAACTGGCTCGCGGCCGCAGCCGGGTTGCGCAGGGCGCCTGCCAGGTAGTTACCGAAGATGTGACCGATACCGACACCGGCACCGGCAAGAGCGATAGCGGCGAGGCCGGCACCGATCAGTTTTGCTGCTTCTGCTTCCATGGGAATAACTCCTCGTTAAAGACGGATGACTGGTTGATGGTTAGTGATGCATGTTGATTGCATCGTTGAGGTAGATGCAGGTCAGGACCGCAAAGACGTAGGCCTGGAGGAAAGCCACCAGGATCTCGAGGCCGGTGAACGCGACCATGAGCGCGAGCGGCGCCCAGCCGCCGATAATGCCCATGCCGACCACGAAGCTGGCAAAGACCTTCAGCATGGTGTGACCGGCCATCATGTTGGCGAACAGGCGCACCGACAAGCTGATCGGACGGGTGAAGTAGGAGATCGTTTCGATCACCACCAGCAGCGGCAGCAGGACGGCCGGGACGCCGGAGGGTACGAAGAGTTTCAGGTAACCGACCCCGTGCTTGTAGAAGCCGACAACCGTTGCCAGCAGGAACACGAACATCGCCATGGTGAAGGTCACGATGATGTGGCTGGTCACGGTGAAGGGATGCAGCAGCACCGGGATGTTGACCATGCCCCACATGTTGGCGGCAAGAACGAACATGAAGAGGGTGAAGACCAGCGGGAAGAAAGCCCGACCGGAATCGCCGAGGATGTCCCGCATCATGTTGGCGACAAACTCGTATGACAGTTCCCCTATCGACTGCAGGCGGCCCGGGACCAGTTTGGCAGAGCTCAGAAGCAGCAGCAGGCAGACAGACGCGACAACGATCACCATCCAAAGCGAGG
The DNA here is from genome assembly GCA_039030315.1 of Pseudomonadota bacterium. GTDB lineage: Bacteria > Pseudomonadota > Alphaproteobacteria > Rhizobiales > CAJQND01 > JAAEUE01. The sequence goes on along the minus strand of JBCCEL010000087.1, from coordinate 12,426 downwards.
CGTTGGTGAAAGAGGCATCGATGTTGCCAAGCTTGATCGGCAGGATCGGAAACACCTCGAACTGGTGCATCGGATTCATGTCGCCATTTGAGCTTGCCATGTTCAGCGCTTCCTAACAGTTCAACCCGTCAGTCATCCTCGTCGGGGGCCGAAGCCGCCGGGCGTGAAGACATCTGCTCCATGTGCCGGCGCGCCTCGTCTGATCCTGCGACGCGAATAACGTTGAGAATGCCTGCAGCGATACCCAGAGGCATGAAGATCAGGAGAAACCAGGGCGATGTTCCGAGAAAGTAGTCGAGCCCCCAACCGATGCCCAGACCGGCAAGAACCGCAACAACCAGATCTGTCGCGATCCTGAACCCGAGGCTGTAGGCGGTGCCCTTCCCGGCAATCTTCCGGTCCTGCTCCTTGATTGCCTCCTGCGCGTGCCGCAGACGTTCGTTGAAATCCTTCAGTTGTTCAGGCGACCGCGACTGCTTGTCATCGCCCATCTTCAGACACCCCAAACCGGGGAAGGCAAGCCGGGCGGCCCACCCCCCTGAAATTCGGGCGCACAATAGTTCGGGGTCCTTGGGGTGTCAAGCAAAGTAGGGTCCTATTAAACTATTGAATTATATGGACAAACGGGCGCGTCCAAAGTGTCGCAACCTGCCTGGCACCCGCATCGGCACCCCGCCGATTGTTGAGTTTCTTTCTCTTGCCCCGAATACGCTCCGGTGCGAGCCTTCGGCAAAATGCTGCATTGCAGCAGATTTATCCCTTTCTGCCAGAGGGTTAGCTCACATGGCCATGTCTGAACGACGCTACGAGATCAGTTCGTCCGGCATAGAGAACCGGAAACTGGTCCTGACCTGGGGCGACGGTCATCGAAGCAGCTTCCATCCGATGTGGCTGCGGCATCAGTGCGAATGCGCAGATTGCGGCACCTCGCTCGACGCCATCCGGGGCGTGCGTCTGCATCACATCCCTGACGACATAGCCCCGTTGTCCGCAGAGGCGACAGGTAACGGCGTGACAATTGTCTGGAATGGCGGCGGGCATGTCTCGACCTACTCTGCGAAGTGGCTCAGAGACCACTGCTATTCCGAAGACGAGCGGGCGTTGCGGCGATCAAGACCGGTTCTATGGACCGGATCGCTCTCTCCTGTTCCGACCTTTGACTATGGGCAGATGCAAAGCGATCCGGCTGTCCGGTTGTCCATGCTTAAAGCAGTCAGGGATACCGGGTTCTGCAAAGTCACAGGCGTCCCGCCGGAGAAGGCACATGCATCCAGTTTTATTGAGCTGGTGGGCCCCCAGCGCCAGACGCATTACGGAACCTATGACCTCGCCAGCAAGAAGAGCACCGACAATGTCGGAGACACATCCGGCCCGCTTGACCCCCACACCGACGAAACATACCGGCTCTCCAGTATCGGGATCACCGTATTCCAGGTCATGCGGCCAAGTTCGAACGGCGGAGCCTCGACTCTTGTGGACGGCTTCGAGGCGGCACGGCGCCTGCGCGAGGCAGCACCGGACGATTTCGATCTGCTCACCCGGCTGCCCATCACCACCCAGCGGCTCGACCGCGGCGCCAATAGCGGCGGTCAGCAGAGATGGTTCGTCGCGCGCCTGCCGGTGATCAAGCTCGACTTCGAGGGGGAGATCGCCGGCGTCCGCCTGAACGAGCGCCAGATCGCACCGCTCGACATTCCGGCAGAACTGATCGGCCCCTGCTACCGGGCTCTGAAGAAGATCTTCGAGCTGGTTTATGAACCGGAACTGCGGCTGACCTTTCCCCTCGAAGCGGGCGAGGGCCTGATCTTTGACAACCAGCGTTGCCTGCATGGCCGGACGGGCTATGTTCCCGAAACTCCGCCGCGGTCGGTTCTGACGAGTTCGGTGGATCTGGAAGAGTTTCATTCCACTCTGCGGACACTGGAGATGGCGACGGGGAAGACCGGCCCGCAAATGCTCTACGCACAGGGCATCAACGTCTGAGACAGAAAGCAGATCCTGCATGGCAGAGAAATACAAGGTGCTGGCCTTGCCCGGCGACTACGTGGGGCCGGAGGTGGTCGGGGCCGGACTGGAGGTGCTCGAGAAGGCGGCTAGCCTCGCGGGCCTTGAGGTTTCGATCGAGGAGGATCTGATCGGCGGCGCATCCTGGGATGTGCATGGGCGCTTCTGCACCGATGAGGTCGCGGACAAGGCGCGTACCGCCGACGCGGTGCTGCTCGGCGCCGTCGGCGGACCGAAATATGACGGCATCCGTGTGGATGGCCCTGTCACGGAATCCGATGGCCTGACGCGGCTGCGCATCGAGCTTGAACTCTATAACGCGCTGCGTCCGGCGCGCGCCTGGGACGCGCTCATTTCGCAGACCCCGTTTCGCCGCGACGTTGTCGAAGGTGCCGACGTCATGGTCGTGCGCGAGAACTGCGGCGGGATCTACTATGGCGAACCCCGCGGTTGGGAAGACATGCCGGACGGGCAGGAACGGGCGTTCGAAGTCAGCGAGTACCGGACAGGCGAGGTTGAGCGCATCGCACGGGCGGCCTTCGAGGAGGCGCGGAAGCGCCGGGGCAAGGTGTCGTCTTTCGACAAATCCAATGTGATGGAAAGCGGCAAGCTGTGGCGCAAGACGGTCACACGCATTGGGGCGGAAGAGTATCCGGATGTGGAGCTTGAGCACATCCTGACCGACTACGGACTGTTCGCCCTGGCAAGCCGTCCGCGGGACTTCGACGTGGTGCTGGCGGACAATCTGTTTGGCGACCTGGTGTCGGATCTGGCGGGAACGCTCGCCGGATCCCTCGGAATGCTGCCTTCAGCAACCCTGCCCCGGGCAGCGCGGCCGGACGAACGGATCAGGCCCGGCATCTACGAACCGACCCACGGCTCCGCGCCGGACATTGCCGGTCAGGGGATCGCAAATCCGCTCGGGACGATCCTATCGGTGGGGATGCTGTTCCGGTACGCGTTCGCGCGGCCGGATGCCGCTCGCGCCATTGAAGCGGCCGTGGAACGGGTTGTGTCGACCGGTACGGTAACCCCGGATGTCGGCGGAACGGCCGGGACCACCGACATCACCAAAGCAGTGATCTCAGAACTGCAGATCGATTAGGGCGCGTCGCGCCCAACCCCATACCGTCATGATCACTCCTTCAAGCCCGCCTTCGCCAGTCCTTCCAGGAGGTGTTCCAGGTCCTCGGGCGCGGCGTTCCATTTTACAAGCTCGTCGCGGGGCACGCAGTCGGGCTTGAGGCGGAACATCTCCGCCAGGGCTTTCGCTGCGTCTTCCCTCCGGTCCAGCTGGCCGAGCGCGGCAGCGGCGAAAAGGTGGGACCAGTAGAACTCGGGCATGGCGATCTTGCGGATGTCCGCCAGCACCTCGGCATAGTTGCCGAGGTCATAGTGGAAGCGCAGCGTGCTGAAATGATACCAGCCGGGATGCAGCGGGTTGAGTTCGCGCGCCTTCAGCGACAGCTCCAGTCCCCGTTCAAACTCGCCCATGAAGGCCAGGAAGTGGCCGATATCCGCCAGGATCTCCGGATCATTCGGATTGAGCGCCAGGGCGCGGCGGGCTTCGGCCTCGAACTTGTCATTGTCGCGCTGAAAGAAATGCACGATCGCCAGCCAGCATCTGGCGTAGGCGTTCTGCGGATCCAGATGCACCGCCTTCTCCGCCATGGCCAGCGCGCGGCCGATCGGGTCGGGCCGCGGATTGGAGCCGAAGCGGTGCTCGGCCAGGTAGACATTGGCCAGAAGAGCATGGGCGTCCGCGTTGGAGGGATCACGGCGAACGGCGGTTTCCAGGAGGTCGCGGGCTTCGGCATGCATCTCCGCGCTGAGGGTCACGGTATAGGGCCGGGCCCGGAGCACACAGTCATAGGCGTCCAGCTCAGCCCGGTTCTTCTTCATGGCCCGCTGCTGGGCGGCATCTTGCACCTTGACGCCGAGCGCGGCGGCGATGGTCCGGGTGACCTCGTCCTGAACGGAGAAGATGTCCTCCATCTCCCGGTCAAAATTGTCGGCCCACAGATGGCCGCCGGTAACCGCATCGATGAGTTGACAGGAGATGCGTACCCGCCCGGCCGCACGGCGCACACTGCCCTCGACGACATAGCCGGCATTGAGCTGTTCGCGCAGGGTATCGAGGCTCACCTGCTCGCCCTTGAACCGGAAGGTCGAGGTGCGGCCGATCACCAGGAGGTCGCGGAAGCGGGCGAGATTGGTCAGGATATCGCCGGTCAGACCGTCGGCGAAATACTCATCGAATTCCGCGCTGAGGTTGCTGAACGGCAGCACAGCAATGACCGGCTGCTCGCTCGCAACGCCGCTCGTACCGCCAGTATCCTCGGTGCCGCTCCCTTCTGGCATGAGGAACTGAAAGCCCCGGCCGCGAATCGTCTTGATGAAGGTCTGGCTCTCACCGGTGTCGCCCAGCGCCTTGCGGGCGGACTTCACACAGCCCGAGATCGTCGCCTCCGACACGGCGCGGCCGTTCCAGACCTGCTCCACCACCTCGTCGCGGCTGACGATGCGGCCGGCATTGGCCACGAGATGGGACAGGAAATCGAAGACGAGCGGCTCCAGGTGCTGACGTGCCCGATTCCGCCTGAGCTCGAAGGCCTCAGTGTCCAGCTCAAACTCGCCGAACCGGTAAAGCATCGCCACCTCGTCAACCCCGCGCCCGGCGCAAACCCTTAGCCGATAAGCCTGACTCTGCCAATTCCCGGCATTTCCCCACGTATTCCCCACGCTTCCCCCAGCCTCGCCTCAAGCAGGGCGGACGGCGATGCGGCACAACTGATGAACGACGCCTGCAATGGCGCCACCCATCAAAAAGGAAACAAGACGATGAACATCATGACCGCCCCTCCGACCGTCCCCAACTACGACGCCATCAAGGCCAAGCAGAACGCCGCCTGGGCGTCGGGCGACTATGGCCTGATCGGCGCCACCCTGCAGATCTCCGGCGAACAGCTGGCCGAGGCCATGGACATGCCCGTCGGCGCAACCGTCCTCGACGTGGCGGCCGGCAACGGCAACATCACCCTCGCCATGGCCCGCCGCGGCGCCAGCGTGACCTCGACCGACTACGTGGACACCCTCCTGGCCCAGGGCCGCGCCCGGGCCATCGCCGAAGGCCTTTCGGTGGAGTTCCAGACCGCGGACGCTGAAAACCTGCCCTTCGAAGCGGCATCCTTCGACGCCGTTGTCTCCACGTTCGGTGTGATGTTCACGCCGAACCAGAAGCAGTCGGCCAGCGAGCTTCTGCGTGTCTGCCGGCCGGGCGGCAGGATCGGCATGGCCAACTGGACGCCGGCAGGCTTCATCGGCCAGCTTTTCAAGACCCTTGGCAAACACGTTGCGCCGCCGGCCGGCGTCCAGTCCCCCGCCAACTGGGGCAATCAGGACTGGATCACCGAAACCTTCGGCGCCGATGCCGCGAACATCGACGTGACCCCCCGCAATTTCGTTTTCCGCTATGCCAGCCCCGCGGCGTTCGTGGAGTTCTTCCGCACCTATTACGGCCCGGTCCACAAGGCCTTTCTGGCTTTGGACACCGCCGGCCAGCAGGCGCTGGAACAGGACATCCTCGCGACCGTCGCGACCTTCAACACTGCGGAAGACGGATCGATGAAGGTGCCTTCAGAATATCTGGAGCTCATCATCACCCGGACCTGACCTCCTCCCTCAGACCCCTGCCCAGCCCCCTCTCAAAAGGAACCAGACCATGACCAATACAAGCCTCAAGACCCTCATCGCGGGCATCGCCCTCCTGACGGGCGCCTCCGTCGCGAATGCGTCCGACTTCAACGCCGCATCCGCCCAGCCGGCCCTTGCCAATGGCGATTTCGGCTCGATGGTGATCCGCGTGAACGAGTATGAGTACCGCCGTTGCGGCCGCCTCGCCATCGCGGTCTACAACAACTGCCTGCGCTCTGCCGGCAGCAACAGCCAGCGCATCCGGCAGTGCCGCTCGACCTACCAGCGCCAGGTCCAGATCTGCCACGGCCTGCGCTAGTCATCCGGTTTATGGTGGGGTGGCGGTCCCGGCCCTCGTGCCGGGGCCGCTGCTTACTTTGCGAGCGGGGAAGGCCCCAGCGGATCTGCCGCCAGATCGACCGTGTTCTCATCGCCCGGATGGCGCGGATAAAGCTCCATCACCTTCGGATCGTGGCCGGGGATGACGTGGTCCGCGCTGTCCGCCAGTTCCAGAAGCCGTTCGTGGGTCTCACACTGAGTGGGCACGTCCCCGACGATCGGGAACGGGTTTTCCAGCGCGATGTTGTCGAAGAAATGGGCGCAGTCGGACGCCAGCATCAGAGTGCCCCGCCTGGTTTCGACCGTGGTCGCCATGAGGCCGCGGGAATGGCCGCCCATCAGATAGACCTTGATGCCGGGCAGAAGCTCCTTGTCGCCATCAACAAAACGCACCCGCCCGTTGTAGTTCTCGCGCACCAGTTCGATCACGTCATCGGCCTCGAAGGGCAGCCGGACAACCGGATGGCGGATGTACCGCCCGGTGGCAAAGCGAACCTCTTCATCCTGCACCCAGATCTCGGCCTTCGGGAACAGAGGGATGTTGCCGGCGTGGTCATAGTGCAGATGCGAAAGGATTACCGTGTCGATATCGTCCGGCGTCAATCCGAACGGCTTCAGGCCTTCGGAAGGACAGCGCAGCAGTTTGCGCCCGCGCTTCTCGCCGCGCTCCTTGGTAAAACCGGTATCGAGCAGGATGTTCCGGCCTTCGCCCTGGATGAGCCAGACATAGTAGTAGATCGGCCAGGGGCTCTCGTGCGGATCGCCGATCACGAATGCATCCGCCGACTTCAGAACATAGTCGCCATACTTGATGGCATGGACCTGATACTCGGGCATGGCGGTCTTAAGTCCCTTCCGAATCGATCTGGGCCTCGATGAACCTGAAGATCTCCGTGTGATCGCTGCCCCGCTCGAATGCGGAACTCGCATCCTGCCAAAGCTCCGCTTCGCGCTGCAGGCCCGTGGCATTCATTTCGAGCTCCTCGGCCAGCCGGGCCGCGCCGAGCAGGTCCTTGGCCATCAGATCGAGATGGAACCCGGAGCCGAACTTGTCATTCAGGATGTGCTGATGGAACTTCACGTCCGTCGCGTTGTTGCGTCCGGTGGAGTTGTTGATGATATCGACCATGACACCGGGTTCGAGGCCGAACTTGCGGCCGATCAGCACTGCCTCCGAAGCAGCCGTCAGGCCAATTGCCGAGAGATAGTTGTTCAGCACTTTCATGGCATGGCCAGAGCCCAGTCCCCCGGTCCGGTAGACGGTGCCCATGCTCTCCAGCATGGGCTGGACAAGAGCCAGCGCATCTTCGTCCCTGCCTCCCAGCATGATGCTCAGGGTGGCGTCACCTGCTCTGCGTACGCCACCCGAGACCGGCGCATCGCACATGATTACGCCGCGGTCAGCCAGCAGGGCACCGGTTTCCAGAGTGGTCATGGGGTAGGAGGAGCTCATGTCTATGACGACCGCACCGCGCGTGAGATTGGACACCAGCTTGGGCGAATCCCCCATGGCGTCGATGATGACGCGCCTCACGATATCGCCGTTGGGCAGCATGAGGATGATACAGTCCGCCCCCTCGACACCTTCCGCCAGGCTGCTCGCCACATGGCAGCCGGCCCGCCCGGCTGCTGTTTCTGCGCTCTGTGTGTCCCTGTCGAACAGCCACAGGTTGGGTGCGCGGGCGAAGAGGTTGGCGGCCATGGGGGCGCCCATGTTGCCGGTGCCGATCAACAGCACTTTCTCGAACGGACATTCCCAACCTGGGGGCGGAGCCTTTGCGGGTCCCTCCGCATCCACAGCTTGGGCGCTGGCTGCAACCAGGCCTGCAACGGCGACGACTTCCGGCTCCTCGGGGTCGGCATCACTTTCAATCTCCGGCCCGCTCGGGTCCTCCGTATCATCCGGACCCTGACTCGAAGCCTCTTCTTCTATTGCATCGGGCGCACACGGCGGCTCGGTTTTGTCCTCTTCATCCGGCTTGGCGGCTTCGGCGCCCGGGGCAGCCGGTCCGCACAGCCCGACTTGCGTGGCGGCCGGCATTTCATCCTCCGCCCCAACCGGTTCGGGGCTCGGATACTCGCCTGTTTCCTGCCCGGTTCCCTCAGGCTCAACTTCAGCCGCTTCGACCCCGATCCCATCCGGCTCATCTTCAACCGTGTCGCGGCTGTCTCCGACCTCCTCGGGCCGGTCGTCCTCTGCCTCGGCGGGCTGGGCTTCTTCACCGCTCACCGCCGGATCCTCCGCGGTCTCCGAAAGCTCGCCCACAGCATCCAAGGTCCCGGCTTCGTCGTCTTCCCCGCCCGATGCAACCACTTCCTCCGGACCATCAGCGCGCCCGTCCTCTTTCTCTGGTGCGTCACCTCCGATTCCTTCTGGTGCATCTTCCCCGTCCAACGACGGCTCTTCCTCCTCCTGTTCGCCTTCATCGGTATCTTCAGGACCTGGCTGATCAGCGGCTTCAATCATCGGTTCATCTTCATCAGGGGTTTCAGCTTCCCGGTGTTCCTCAACGCCGTTGTCCAGAAGATCTGCTTCCGCTGATCCCGCCGGATCCTCGGCTGCTTCGACCGCGCCTACGGGCATGTCTTCCTGAACGTCCCCCGGCTGTTGTTCGTCCTTGTGCAGCGCCTCCTGATCCCTTCCGACCGGCGGTTGGCCCTCCGCCGCACCGGCGCCTTCCTCCTCATCGATCGGCTGGCCTGCTACATCCGGCACTTCCGGCAGATCCGCCTCCGGCCCGGGTTCAGGCTCCCCGGCGCCGGTGGGAACGGCAACCGTTTCAGCCAGTGGGGCGAGCCAGGACACGAGCGATTCCCGTTCCTCGGTTCTGTCCTTGCGCCCGGCAATGGCGGGCTTTGCCTCTTTCTCCGCGTTTGACGGCTCTTCGACGGACCAGGCAGCCGCCAGCTCCTTCAGCGCTTCTTCGCTTGCGTTGCCTCTCGTTGCGTCATCGACCTCTGAAATATCTGCCGTCCCCGCGTCGTCATTCGCGGCCTTCAAGCGAATAACTTCATCCTCTGAAGACGGCGCCCCGGATTTCGATCCTGCACCAGTACCGGCGGACGGTGCCGGTATCTTCCGCCGCGGCGCCGGGGGCGGTACGCCGGCCCGCTTCTTGGGCGCAGGGATTCGGCGGGGCTGGTCCGTCCCGGTATCAGTCTCGTCGCCCGCCATCTAGAGGAACTCCTCCATCCAGTCCGCGTAGGTCTGCTTGCGGGAAACCCTGTCCATGAGACCGGCCTCGGGGAGGGTGGTGAGATCGGAAGCCGCACCGCCGTCACGGAAATGCTTCATGGTTTCATAGATCGCCCTGGCCGAGGCGGCGATCGGCTGATGGCCCTGCAACCAGACACGCGCGCCCAGCGCCGCCAGCTCCCCCGCATCAGTCATATCAGCCCCGGTACCGCCGAGGATCAGGGGCAGATCGATATCAGCGGTGATCTGCTTGAGGTCCGCCATCGACTGTACGCCGACGAGGAAAATCGCATCGACACCCGTCGCGGCATAGGCCCTGGCCCGTTTGGCGGCCTCCTCAGCGCCAAGCGTCTTTGCTGTATCCGTCCGCCCGACAATCGCCAGATCCGGGTCGTTCCTGGCGCCGAGCGCCGCCTTGAGCTTGGCCACACCCTCTTCAACCGGGATGAACTCCGTCACACCTTCGGCGCCATGGCGGCGCGGCAGAAGCGTGTCTTCCAGGGAAAGCCCGGCCGCCCCGGCGAGCTCGAGTTCTTCGACCGTGCGCATGGCGTTGAGGCTGTTGCCATAGCCGTGGTCGGCGTCGACCATGAGCGGCAGGTTGCCCGCGCGGCTGATCCGGCCAACCTGGTCGGCCAGTTCGCTGAGAGTGAGAACGATGAGGTCCGGCGCACCGAGCACCGCAAGCGAGGCGACGGACCCTCCGAGCATGCCGACCTCGAAGCCCAGATCCTCGGCAATCCGTGTCGAAAGCGGATCATAGGTCGAGGCGGGCCGGACGCATCTGTCCCCGTTCAGAATTGCCCGAAAGGCCTGACGCCGCGCCGTCCAGCGATGCATACCCATCTCCCAACCCGTCCTCTGTGGCTCGCGATTGTTTTTGTCCCGACCGATGCTATACGGTCAAGCGACCTAATCGCAAAGTGCTTCAGGAGTCCGGTTCATGTTTCCAATCAGTCCCAAGGCCGCAGAGCTGCGCGAGAAGCTGATGGCGTTCATGGACGCGCATATCTATCCCAACGAACCGGTCATGAAGGCCCTGCAGGCCGAGCGGGAAGACCGCTGGACACACCCGCCCCTGCTGGATGAGCTGAAGGCCAAGGCGCGGGCTGAAGGTCTCTGGAACCTGTTCCTGCCGGATGAGCGCTACGGAGAGGGCTTGAGCAATCTGGACTACGCCCAGCTGTGCGAAGTCATGGGTCGCTCGCCGATCGGGCCTGAAGTGTTCAATTGCAGCGCGCCGGATACCGGCAACATGGAAACCCTGGTTCTTTACGGCTCCGATGAGCAGAAGGAGGAGTGGCTGGAACCGCTCCTGGCCGGCGAGATCAGGTCCTGCTTCTCCATGACGGAGCCGGACGTGGCCTCGTCCGACGCCACGAATATCCAGACCGAAATCAGGTTGGACGGCAACGAGTATCTCATCAACGGCCGCAAATGGTGGTCGTCCGGCGCGATGGATGCACGCTGCAAGATCGCCATCGTCATGGGCAGGACGGATCCGGAGGCCGAACGCCACAAGCAGCAATCCATGATCCTCGTACCGCTGGACACTGAGGGGGTGACGGTCAAGCGCCATCTGACCGTCTTCGGTTACGACCACGCGCCGCACGGGCACTCGGAGATCATCTACGATAATGTGCGGGTGCCGGCGTCCAACATCCTCCTGGGCGAGGGCCGCGGGTTCGAGATTGCCCAGGGGCGTCTTGGCCCAGGGCGGATTCATCACTGCATGCGCCAGATCGGTGTGGCCGAACGCGCACTGGAGATGATGGTGAAACGGTCGACCGAGCGCGAGGCCTTCGGCAGGCCCCTGAGCGATCAGGGCGGCGTGCGCCAGGAGATCGCGAAATCGCGCTGCGAGATCGAGCAGGCCAGGTTGCTGGTGATGAAGGCCGCGCAGATGATGGATACGGTCGGCAACAAGGCGGCGCGCAAGGAGATTGCCATGATCAAGGTGATCGCACCGGCCATGTGCTGCCGGGTGCTTGACCGGGCCATCCAGATCCACGGCGCCAAGGGTGTGAGCCAGGACACCTTTCTTGCCAGCGCCTATGCCCATTCGCGCAGCCTGCGTCTCGCGGACGGGCCGGACGAGGTGCACATGAACGCCATCGCGCGGATGGAGCTGAAATCCGCCCAGGGCGGCTGATGCAGAACCGCCACTACAAAGTCTGGCCCAAGGGCAGGCCCTACGAACTCAGCCCGCTCAAGACGTCCGTCTTTGAAAACCTGGTGATCTCCGCTGCCCGTTATCCGGAGCATCCGGCAATCATCTACTATGACAATCCGATCACCTATCAGGCGCTGCTCGCGGAGGTTCAGAGCGTATCGGCATTCCTCCGCTCCAGGCTGAAGGTCGGGCGCAACGAGCGGGTTCTGCTCTACATGCAGAACTGCCCGCAGTTCATTATCGCCTATTACGGGATCCTGGGGGCCAACGCGGTGGTTGTCCCGGTCAATCCCATGAGCCGGGCGGCGGAGCTGGAGCATGTTGCCGAGGATACCGGCGCGGTTGCCATCATCGCGGGCCAGGAACTCGCCGAGCATGCGCTGCCACTCATCGGCAGAAATGCGCTGCGGGATCTGATCCACGTCAACTACCGGGACTACATCTCGCGCACCACGGACCTTGAGCTGCCGGATGAGGTGACGACGGCGCCCCGGCAGTTCGGTACCGAAGCGGCGCACAGCTGGAGCGACGCCACCGGTCATGAGGGTGAGCCGCCGCAAACACGAAACAAGGGCAGCGACTGGTGCGTCATCCCCTACAGTTCTGGCACCACCGGGCGGCCCAAGGGCTGCCTGCATACCCATGACACCGTGAACTCGGTGATCAATGCCTACGCCAACTGGAACCCCATCCCGCCCAACGCGCCGATCCTGGGAAGCCTGCCGCTGTTCCACGTGACCGGCATGCAGAATTCCATGAACACGCCGCTCTTCACCGGCGCCACGATCGTGCTGATGACCCGCTGGAACAAGGATGTGGCGGGCCGGCTGATAGAGCGCTACCGGGTGGCCCAGTGGCGCGCGATCACCACGATGATCATCGACTTCATCTCCAATCCGAAGATCGGCGACTACGATCTCTCCAGCCTGCTCTCCATCGGCGGCGGCGGGGCGCAGCTGCCCTATGCGGTTTCAGAGAAGCTGGGCGCGCTCACCGGGTTGAACGTGACCGAGGGCTACGG
>JBCCEL010000086.1:0-18573 GCA_039030315.1 Pseudomonadota bacterium | reverse complement strand
GCACCCGCTGTTAGGAGCAGGGATGCGGCACACAGTGCCATGGCGCGCAGGAAGGAAATTCTCAGTGTCATGATCAGGCGCGTCCCACCATTTGCAGCATGCGATGAGAACCCAACACAGTCAAATGGTGGGACGCGCCTGATCATGACACTGAGAATTTCCTTCCTGCGCGCCATGGCACTGTGTGCCGCATCCCTGCTCCTAACAGCGGGTGCGGCGCAGGCAGCCGGTGGAACCGTCAAGCACTACACGTTCAAACAAGTTCCCACGATGTTCATCGCCTCTTTCGGCGAGGCGCACGAGAGGGCCGGGGACGGTGCGGAAACCTGGGGCATATGGGCGAAGGACCCGGGTCCCCGGGGCGTCTGGCTCGGCAAGTTCGGCGCGTTCGTCAAGCAGGGTGGCGTAGCCAGCGCGAGATGGAAATTCGATACCACGGACTGGTGGGTGGATGAGAACGGGCTTCTCATGGAGAAGCCCCTGTTTCCTGTCCCTCCAGGCGTCTATCTCGTGACGGGTGAGCGCGAGACCACGACCATTCTGACCGTGCATCCTCCGGATGCGAGCGGAAACCGTCGCTGGGAACTGGCGAACGGCGCCATGCTCTACGATGTGACCCACCTGCCCTGCCGGTCGGCCAGATATACCCCGGCGAGCACAACGGATACATGCTCGCCGGCCAACATCCCGATGTCGTCCTTCCCGATAGAGCCGGGCGGAAAGCTGCCGAAGATTCCAGGCTGCAAGACACAGGATTTCTCGGTTCTCTTCGTTATCGGAGTGGCCGTCCAAACCCCAAGCTAACATCAAAGGAGGAGACCTCATGAAATCGCTGAAATCGCTCTGTCTGGCGGCGGCCAGCGTGCTTGCCCTGGGCGCGGCAGCCAACGCCACGGACATCACGATCACGTCCTGGGGTGGTGCTTACACAGCCTCGCAGCAGAAGGCCTACGGTGCCCCATGGGAAGCCAAGACAGGCAAGAAGATCCATTGGGAGAACTACAATGGCGGCCTCGGGGAAGTTAAAACCCAGGTCGAATCCGGCAAGGTCACCTGGGATATCGTCGATATCCTGCCTCATGAAGCCCGTGTGGGCTGCGATGAAGGGCTCTTCGAAGTCATCCCCGACAATGTTCTCATGAAGACCAAGGACGGCAAGACGCTGGACGAGGACATGATGGTGCCTCGGCCGAACAAGTGCGTGGCGCCCCAGGTCTGGTGGTCCTATGTGCCGTTTTACGACGCGAGCCAATGGAAGGGCGAAGCTCCGAAGACCATCAGCGACTTCTTCGATGTGAAGAAATGGCCTTGCAAGCGCGGCATGCACACCTGGGCCAACGCGCTCATCGAGATGGCCCTGCTGGCGGACGGAGTTGAGATCGACAAGGTCTACGACGTCATGAGCACGCCCGAAGGGATCGAGCGCGCCTTCGCGAAACTCGACAGCATCAAGGACCACGTCGTGTTCTGGTCGTCCGGTGCAAAGCCGCTGGAACTGGTCAAATCCGGCGAAGTCTGCATGTCGATCGCCTATAACGGCCGGATTGGCGCCGCCGTCCTGTCCGAAGGCGAGAAGTTCGTCACGGTCTGGGACGGACAGGTGCTGGAAGAGGAATGGATCGCCGTGGTCAAAGGCTCACCGAACAAGGAGACCGCCTTCGACTTCATCGGCTTCGCCACCGCGCCTGAGCAGCAGGCGGGCCAGGCGAAGTACATCAACTACGGCCCGATGCGCAAATCAGCCTTCGATATCATGGAGGCCGGTGAGCCCTGGTTCCATAATGGCAAAAACATCATGGAGCATATGCCGAACCGTCCCGAAGTGATGGCCCGGTCGATCATTGCCAACCCGGAGTGGTGGGCTGACAACGGTGACGAGATCGCCGAACGGTTCAAGGCGTGGATGGCCAGATAGGTCTCAGTCGACGCCTGATCCAAACTCGCACCGGGGCGGTTTTCCCGCCGCCCCGGCCGCATTTCCAACACCGGGGTTGCTCGACAGAACCGGTTCAGCGCCTTAATTGACTATGTCCTGGTCGCTGCTCCGCCCTATAGCCCGCCGGCTGCTGCACAGCATTTTCACACTGTGGCTCGCCACCGTGCTGTTCTTCGTCGTGATTGAGTTCATGCCCGGCGACTTTGCAATCGCCACGGCGACGCAATCTACCTCCCAGGCGATGATCGAGGCGACACGGCACGAGTTGGGCCTCTACGACTCCGCCCCTGCACGCTACTTCAGGTGGCTGGGCAACGCGCTCACCGGCGACCTCGGCACCTCCTGGTGGGTGCGCCAGCCGATCGCACCGCTCGTTGCAGATCGGCTGTCCCATTCCGCCTGGCTCTTCTTCTGGGCGGTTCTGGTAACGGTACCCCTGGGCCTGTTGCTCGCTTTCATCTCGGCCTCGAAGCCGCATAGCCCACTGGACCGGGCGCTATCGGTCTCGACCCTCAGCATCATGTCGGTGCCCGAGTTCATCGTGGCCTATGCGGTGATGTTCATTCTCGCGGTTCAGTTGGACCTGTTTCCCTCTCACACCCATTTCGCGCTTGAGATGTCGTGGTGGGAGCGGCTCTACGCCACGACCTTGCCGATCCTCTCCCTGATTGCGGTGACCGTTACGCCGATCTTCCGGCTGACCCGGGCAGCCATGCTCAGCACACTTGAGACGGAGTACATTCAGCTGGCCGAGATCAAGGGCGTGGACCGGCGCACCATCCTGTTGCGCCATGCATTCCCGAATGCAATCGCGCCTGTGGCCAACGCCGTTGCCCTGAGCATGGGCAACCTGATCTTCGGGTTGGTGATCATAGAGATCGTCTATTCCTATCCCGGCATTGGAAAGCTCATGGTCACGGCGGCCGGCTTTCAGGATGTCCCGCTCGTGCAAGCCTGCGCACTTGTCTGTGCGATCATCTATCTTGCGCTCATCGCAGCAGCGGATGTGATCACCATCGTCTCGAACCCGCGCCTGCGCTATCCTGCTACCGACAACCGCCTGACGTTGGCGTTCCCGGGTCTTCGCTGGCTGCCGCGCAGCTGGAACTGGAAAGCGCTGGGAGTTGCCGCAGGAACGACCGCCGCAGCGGCCGGGCTGGCCGTATGGTTCTGGCCCGTACTGCCTCAACGGCCGGAGGTCACGGTGTCACCGCCAAGCACAGGTGCGCGCGACCGGCTTACGCTTCCTGTCCTGCTCGGCCGGGAGCCCGGTGCGGATGGCATTGTGCATCATGCCTATTTCGAAAGATGGGAACCGTTTGAACCGGCGCGTCACTCATTCGAGGGCGAACTGGATGTCCCGGAATTCACGGCCTCCTACCGACGGGCCTGGGCCTCCTCCGGGAACGCCCGTTTCCAGTTTCCAGGATTCAAGGTGCGGTTAGTCACCCATGGCGATGCGCTCCTGCCCATTGAGCGCGACATGCTCTTGCCGGGACAGCCGGACACCTGGAGGATCATTCTCTCGGCCGGTCGGATCTGGCATGAGCCGCGAGATGGCCAATGGTCGCGCGCAGCCTTTCCGTTCACGATCATCCGCACGGCCGGCTACGCCCCGCACTACGGTGTCGCCGCCTTCGCTTTCGATGGTCAGCGTATCTCGCAGGTCCGCTTTCAGATCGCTCAGGAAACCGCCAATTGGGCGCAGGCGGATGTCTGGGGGCAGACACCGGCCAGGTTCGAGCCCGGAGAAGTGCCAGGCGCACAAGCCGCGAGATCCGCATGGGACCGCAGGATGGCCTCGCGCCTCGATGTGCGGCCGTGGTCGGAGCTTGCCGCGAAGTACTGGAGCTCGCTTGAAGGTTTCGACGGAGAAGGCAATCGGCACAACATCTCCGCCAGCGGTCTCTATGTTGACGACACGGTCTATTTGAGGGGGTGCCGCACACGTGCAGGCCCCCACCCCTTCTGCCGGGAGATGCGTCATGGCGTGTTCTCGGTCACCAAATCCATGGGCGCCGGGGTGGCGATGCTGTGGCTGGCGCAAAAGTACGGCCCGGATGTCTTTAACAAACGTGTCGTGGACTTCATCAGGATTCCTGCCGGGCATAACGGCTGGGAGCAGGTTACGTTCGGGCATCTCCTGGACATGGTGACGGGCATCGGCAATGTGACGCCGCAACGGGTCAGCACCTATGTCGATGTCGAAAACACGGCAATCAATTCTATGGCTTGGCGCGCACGCAGCATGCAGGACAAGCTGGAAGCGGTTGCTCGGTACGCAAGCTATCCCTGGGGCCCAGGCGAGGTGTTCCGATACCGGTCTCCGGACACCATGGTTCTGGCGGCAGCGATGCAGGCCTTCGTCAAGGCGCAGGAGGGGCCTGAGGCCGATCTGTGGGACATGCTGACCGAAGAAGTGTTCGCACCGATGGGTATCGACCGCCTTCCCGTCAACCGGACCCTGGAGCCCGATGGGAGACGCGGCACCGTGGTCCTCGCCTCAGGTCTGTTCCCGACCATAGAGGAGGCCTTCAAGATTGCCCGCCTGCTTCAGGACCATGGCGCCTACAAGGGCAGGCAGCTACTGCACCGCGAACTGACCAAACTCGCCGTCTCCAACGACATGGACCGCGGCTACGTCAACGGCTGGACCACCAGCGAGGGCGGCGTCGGCCGCTATCACATGAGTTTCTGGCTGCACCCGCACATCCGCTGGTTCGGCTGTGACACCCGCGTGCCGACCATGTCCGGATACGGCGGCAACTACATCTCAATCATGCCCAACCGCACGATCGGCCTGCGCTTTGCCGATGGCCATGATGATGACCGCTATACCTGGGACAGTTCAGGGATACGTAATGTGTCGAGCAGAATTAGATCGTTCTGTTGAGGCAGAGTGCCCCTAGCCCTTGAAGGTCTCGACCTGGATCGGCCCCTCTTCCAGGCCTTTCACGAACTGTTCGACAAAGTCATTGCCGCTATTGTCGACTTCATCCGGCGCGCCTTCCCAGATGATTTCGCCCTTGTAGATCATCGCGATCTTGTCGCCGATTTTCCGGGCAGAGGACATGTCGTGCGTGATGGTCACAGCTGTGGCGCCGACCTCGCGCACACACTTGGCAATCAGATCATTAATGATGTCGGCCATGATCGGGTCGAGGCCAGTGGTAGGCTCATCGAAGAAGATCACATCAGGATTCGTGGCGATTGCCCGTGCAAGGCCTACGCGCTTTTGCATGCCGCCAGAGAGCTCGGCAGGCGACAGATTGGCCACTTCAGCCCCGAGCCCTACCTGCGCGAGCTTGTCCAGTGCGATCTCCCGCGCTTCATCTCGCGGCGTTCCGTGCCCCTGAATGAGGCCGAAAGCGACGTTTTGCCAGACGGTCAGGCTGTCAAACAGGGCCGAGCCCTGGAACAACATGCCGAAATGTTTCAGCATCGCCTCCCGGTCGCGGGCGGACTGACCTACCGTTTCCTTGCCGTCCACAAGAATTGAGCCGGAATCGGGCTTGAGGATCCCCAGAATGCATTTGAGGGTGACAGATTTACCGGTTCCGGAGCCCCCGATGATGACCACGGACTGCCCCCGCGGAATGTCGAGGTTCACCCCGTTCAGCACGTGTTTGGACCCGAACGCCTTGCGCACATCCTTCATCGCGATGTGTATGGGCGACTTTTCCTCGGCCGGCAGGGGCGGCGGGATGGAGGGTGCTGCCTTGGAGGGCGGCGGCGGGATTTTCGCAGCCGGAGGAGGAATGGGGCGGGGAGCGTCCGGTTCCATATCCGGCCTCACTCGGTGAACAGCAGAGAGGTCAGGGCGTAGTTGGCGGCCAGGATCAGGATGGAAGCCGATACCACGGCGTTTGTGGTCGCCTTGCCCACGCCCTGCGCGCCACCGGCGCTGTGGTAGCCATGATAGCAGCCCATCAGTGCGATGATGAAGCCGAACACCGCAGCCTTCACCAGCCCTGAGAAGATATCGCTGAACTCCAGGAAATCGACCGTGTTCTTGATGTAGACGGCAGAATTGAAGTCCAGAGACTTCGTGCCCACGACCCAGCCGCCCATGATGCCAATGGTGTCGGCGACAGCAACCAGAAGCGGCAGGCAGATCACAGCGGCGATGATCCGCGGGGCCACGAGATACTTGAACGGATTGGTCGACAGCGTCACCAGAGCGTCGATCTGCTCGGTCACACGCATGGTGCCAAGCTCGGCGGCGATCGCCGCAGAGACCCGGCCCGCCACCATCAGGCCCGCGAGCACCGGTCCCAGTTCCCGGGTGATGCCCAGTGCCACAATGGATGCCACAAGACTTTCCGCGTTAAAGCGCGTGCCGCCAATATATATCTGGAGCGCCAGCACACCGCCCGTGAAGAATGCCGTCAGACCGACCACCGGCAGAGAGTTGTACCCGATCCGAACCATTTGCTGCAGAATCAGCCGCAGATAGATCGGCGGCGCAAAGCAATGCCAAACCGCGTTCCAGGTGAAGACACAGATGCGCCCCGTTTCCTGGCAGACCCCCAGCACAAAGCGTCCGATTGCCGCAAAGATGTTAAATCGGTCCATGATGGTGATTTGGCCGCCTCAAGATTCGTGACCGGAATATACGCGAGCAAAGCGCGAACCTAAACCGGTAAATACCTCATAGGAGATCGTGCCGGCACGGGCAGCGAGTTCATGGGCCAGAACGTGGGAACCGAAAAGTTCGACCTCCGCACCTCGAACCGCCGTTTCGGGCGGCAAGTCCGTGACGTCCACCGTGATCATGTCCATCGAAATACGTCCCACCACAGGCGCGAAGTGGCCGCCGATCCAGACCTTGGCTGGCGCAATTTCAGGATCGGAAGACAGGCTCCTGCGGTACCCGTCCGCATATCCAACGGGGATCACTCCAATCCGGCTGTCCCGCCGAGCCATCCATGTTGCAGCATACCCGACTCCCTGCCCTTTTGCCACGCTGCGCACTTGGGCAAGGTGCGACACGAGATGGGCAACCGGCTTGACCGGGCTGGGTCCGGCAGACTGTGGGCGCCCTCCATATAGACCAATACCTGGGCGAACGAGATCGTAGTGGAAGGATTGTCCCAGCAAAATGCCGGGGGAGTTCGACAGACTTGCGGGAGCAGGCGGGAGTTGGCTGCGCAGGGCGTCAAACCGGTCGATCTGTTGCGTGTTGGATGTTGCGTCCGGATCGTCTCCGGACGCCAGATGAGACATCACGAGTGACAGATCGAACGCGGCAAGTGATTCAGGATCTCGAGCCAGCGCCCCGACGTCCGGCCCGGTTAAGCCAAACCTGTTGATCCCGCTTTCAATATGGAGAGCTGCCGGTAGCCTCTTGCCTCTGCCGGAGCAAAACGCAACCCACTCATCCACTTCCTCCAGACTGCACAAGCACGGCCGCAACGCGAAATCCAGCAGCGTCTGGGAGGCGCCCGGAGCCAAACCGTTAAGAACGTAGATGATGGCTTGCGGCAGAATTCCGCGAAGCTCAACGGCCTCGCGGGTCAATGCCACAAAATATGTCCGGCACCCGGCGGACCAGAGCGCTGGGCCGACCTGCTGAATGCCGAACCCATAAGCATCCGCCTTTACCGCCGCTCCGCATTCTGCAGGCGCCGCCATGCGGGCGAACATCCGGTAGTTTGCCCTGAGCGCAGCAAGGTCGACCTTGAGCACGCCGCCAGAAAATTGATGCGGTTCATCCGTCATTGCCCCTCGCGCAATCTTCCCCTGTCAACTCCGGCCCACCCCAGCTGAGCTCTGACGCGCCCAAATCGGTTTGACGAGCAGTCTCATCACGGCCATCAGCAACCATGTCAAAAAACCAAGCACAATCATGCCGATGAAACCATAGGCCAATCCGGGCAGAGTTAGCGGTACAGCCGGGCGATAGACCTCCAGGGTCCGCTTGGCGATCTCGTCGTCCATGGCGCGCAGGGCAATCACGGGCCTCATGATCTCAGGCGCCGATTCCAGGGCCCGAAGCTGGCCGGTTATCCGCTCGTGCCTTCTGATAGTCGTGGACATCGTCGATCCCCGGTCGCGGACGAGATTGTCTGAATTGCGGATCATCCGCTCAAGGGCCGCATCGCGCTCCAGACCGTTCTTCTGGGCATCACGATCGAAGTCCTCGACAACGGTGCGCAGTTCGTCAACAGCACCCCCAAGCCGCTGGTAATACTGCTGGGCGAACTCCGGGGCCTGGGATCCGGCAGAAATGCCGATCCCTGCCATGAACAGTGAAGCCACCAGCCGGGCGATCATGCCAGGCGCCTCTCAGATGGATTGGCAAAGTATGGTTTCGAGGGATCCATATCCTCAATATAGTGCCATTGAGGGCCGATTCAGCCAGACAGACGGGAATTGCAAGGTCAGGCGTTCACCAACAGTTAACGCCAATCATCACCAGCCTGTACGCTTACTCGTACATTTCCGGCAGATGGTCGTCCGCGATGAAGTTGGAGAACTTCGTCAGGCTGGCCTCGAAGTGCAGTTTGATGGTCCCTGTCGGACCATGGCGCTGCTTGCCGATGATGACTTCCGCCGTTCCGACCACACGCTCCATCTCCGCCTGCCATTCGAAGTGTTCAGGCGTTCCGGCGCGCGGCTCCTGACGCTGCAGGTAGTATTCCTCGCGGAACACAAAGGTCACCACATCGGCGTCCTGCTCGATCGAGCCGGATTCACGCAGGTCGGACAGTTGTGGGCGCTTGTCGTCACGGGCTTCCACCTGCCTGGAGAGCTGGGACAGCGCGATGATCGGGACATTCAGTTCCTTGGCCAGCGCCTTCAGACCTGTGGTGATCTCGGTCACCTCCTGCACCCTGCTCTCCGAAGCGCGGCGGGAGGAACCGGTGACGAGCTGAATGTAGTCGACGACGATAAGTCCCAATCCGCGCTGCCGCTTCAGCCGCCGGGCCCGGGCGGCGATCTGGGAGATCGTCAGGCCGCCTGTGTCGTCAATGTAGAGCGGCATCGAGGCCATTTCCTGGCTGACGGCCACCAGGCGCTGAAACTCCTGTTCGGAGATCTTGCCGCGGCGGATCAGCTCAGAGGATATCTCCGCCTGCTCCGACAGAATACGGGTGGCAAGCTGCTCGGACGACATCTCAAGCGAATAGAAGGCCACGACGCCACCATCCAGAATCTTGAGAGTGCCGTCCGTCTGATGCTCGGAGCGATAGCTTTTCGCAACTGCATAGGCGATGTTGGTCGCGAGCGACGTCTTGCCCATCGCTGGACGGCCGGCGAGAATGATGAGGTCAGACGGCTGCAGTCCGCCCATTTTCTCATCAATGTCCGTCAGGCCGCAGGAGATGCCGGAGAGCCCCCCATCCCGTTCGTAGGCGTTAGCGGCCATGTCGATCGCGCCGGCCAGAGCAGTCGAGAACTTCTGGAACCCCTGGCCGTACTTGCTGCTTTCGGCGAGATCGTAGAGTTCCTGTTCGGCCCGCTCGATCAGTTCGCGCGGCGAACTGTCGACAGGTGTGTCGTAGGCCTCGTTGACAATGTCCGTGCCTATTGTGATCAACTCGCGCCGCTGCGCGAGTTCATAGATCGTACGGCCATATTCTTCAGCGCTGATGATCGTCACGGCCGATGCCGCGAGCCGCGCAAGATAGGCTGTGCCGCCAATTTCGGCCAGGGTTGCATCGCTCTCGAAGTAGGTCTTGAGCGTCACTGGCGATGCCAGCTTGCCCGCCTGGATCAGGATGGACGCGGTTTCGTAGATCCGGGCATGGACCGGCTCGGAAAAATGTTCCGGGTTGAGGAAGCCGGACACCCGGTCGCAGGCTTCATTGTTGACCAGGATAGCGCCCAGAAGTGCCTGCTCAGCCTCAAGGTTTGCCGGCGGAGAACGATAGTCCAGCTCATCGTCATTGGCCGCGTGAGCGGGGATTTGCAGCGCAGGTTCCATTCACGCGGTGATACAGAACACGGATGATTCAAGCGAGCCCCCAGTCGAAGGGCATCACGCCCCAACCTGACTTATGAGCCATATCCCCACAGTTCACAGGATAGAAAAAATTGTCGGAGATTTTGCTTGATTTGACCGGGTATGTGTGAAGGCAAGCTTGACGGTTGGGTCCGGGCCCTTCGCCGCTCAGGCGGCATTCTCCACGCCGCCGATTCCCGCGTTTGTGCGCGTTTTTCGCGAGAGCCAGTCCCAATAGGTCAGAACCACCCTTGCCTTGTTGTAGGACAACAGATCGAACAGCGTAGTGAGTTCGTCAGTATCCCGATCATCGCGCAGCATTGCGGCCGACGAAAGACGCCAGCGTTCGACGGTTTCAGCAAAATCAGCCCGGGAAATCCCGATGGCCTTGAAAATGATGGTCAGGGGCTCGCCGCTCGGATCGGCGACAATACGGTGGGCGCTGCTCTCCGTGACGCGAGCAAGCCGGGCGAGCAGGGTCATGGCCTCTTTCATGCGGCCATGCTCCACCAGCGCAGCAGCTTCGGCAATCTGGTCGTCGGGAGGGAAGCTCTGCCCGTCCCAAACTGAATCGTCGTCGCCTTCGGCCGCCATTGTCACCCTGAGGATGCGCTCCAGCATGCCCGAGTCGGTCAGGAAACGGGAGAAGACGTAACGCCGAAGCTCTGTCGGCAGGGCCCAGAAGAGATCGAAGGCAATCTGCGGCGTCATGTCGGTGCGGGTGACGAGAGGCGCCTGGAGGGCGGCCTGCGTCCGCGCCAGGTCGGTGAGCCGCTGCAGCACATCGGGCGCAAGGGTAACATCGCCGTTGCGCGCAAGAGCGAGCAGCACGTTCGGTTCCTGTGTATCGATCAGTGCATTGGCGACGCCCTGCGGGACATGTCGGCGCCGTGCGACCATGATGCACTTGTCGATGTTGCAGGTTTCGATGACCGCGAGCAGATCCTGATCGCTCACCACGGTGCCGCGTTCGATCAGAGGACCGGCAATCTCGAGGTTTTCGTCAAGGACAAGCTGCGAAACGATCATGGCTGGCGGATCCTCCATGATCGAGACTCGCTCGGCGAGCTCGACCTTCGAACGATCCGGGATGCGCTCCAGCATGCGCAAGAGAGTATCAGCCGCCAGGGCGCGCTCCTGCGGCTGGACACTGCCGCCTGATGCCGCCATCAGATCCAGAAGTTCCCGCACGATCTCCGCGGACCGGCGGGTTCTTTCCTCGTCCTCGATCGCCTGCTCAGCCGATACCGCAAGCGGCTGGTCATCCGGCAGCGGCTCGTCCTGCTGATCGTCCGGCCCGGGTGTGTTTTGCGGGGCCGGAGCAACAGAAGGCGCATCATCGAATGACGCAACGCTCGGGGCGGCGGGCTCAAACTCCGGAGCAGGGACGAAGCCCGAGGACGGCAGGGAAACGTTCGGCAAGCCGCTGGGGAACGCGGCGGCCAGCGCTCTCAGCGATGCTTCGAGCGAGCTTTCAGGCTCCAGAACCGGGGGCGCGGCCGGCTTCTGCACCGCAGGAGCGGGTGGAGCCACCGGAGGCGGTGTTTCATGATCGCTCGGGTGGGTGAGCGCCTGCTCAGGCCACGGTAGCGGCGCTGTGGAAGGCTCGGGAGCCGCAGCAGTGTCTGGTTCGATCAGCGGCTGGTCAACAGGCGCTACAGGCGGTTCACCGGCGGGCTGGGGTGCCAGGCCGGGTTGTTCGACTGTTGCCTGTTGCGGATGTGTTTCGGGAGCAGGCGTCGCTTGGGGCGCGGCGGCATCGGCCGGAGCCGGGGTTGATAGATTCGCGTCCGGAGCTGTGCCCGGCGGTGCAGGCGAAGGCGCTGTCTGCGGCACAGGCACGGGCGCAGCGGCCTGGCTGGGCACATCAGTTGCAGGGCTGGTGATCAGGCTTGGCGCCTGGGGCTCTGCGTAACCGGCAGGAGGCGGCGTGACCGGGGGAGCGGCAGGCTGCGACGCAGCCGGCTGCATCATGGCCGCCTGAGGGTTGGTGACGGGTAAGGATCGGTTCAAGTCGTCCGGCACATAACCCAAAGCGCCTGCATCGGCGCGGACGGCAGGCGCCAACGGAGGAAAGGCGGCTGCGGACGCGGGTGCAGGCGGCTGGACTTGCTGCGCCGCTTGTAGCGGTGGCTGGACTTGCTGCGCCGCTTGCAGCGCTGGCTGGGCTTGCTGCGCCACTTGGGCTTGCTGCGCCACTTGCAGCAGTGGTTGGGCTTGCTGCGCTGTTTGCAACGGCGGCTGCGGAGTTTGAGACGCCTGAGCCTGAGCTTGCGGCACGGGCTGTGGCGGCACCGGGGCAGATGCCTGTGGCATCGCAGGGCCGGCCGCAGCCTGAGGAACCATCCCTGGCTGCTGCGCAGGCAAGGTAGGCCGAGCGGGAGCTGCGCCTCGTTGTTGAGGAGCGGCCTGTTGCGGCGCCGGTTGCATCGGCATTCCTGCCGGCGGCACTGCAGGCATTTGTGCGGCTGCAGCCTGAGGGTTGGCCGGAATGCTCATCGCAGTCCCGGGTTGGCCGGTCGCAGCCTGTGACTGAACGGGAGCAGGTTGAACTGCAGGTACCTGCGCAGCTACTGGCGGATGTTGAACCGCCGGGTGAGCGGGCGGCACCTGTGGCGGCTGAACGGGTGCACCACTTGACACAGCGGGATGAAGCGCTGGCTCTGGTGACCGTGGCGGCATCTGGGCCGCAGGGCGTGCTGAAGGCGTCGGTGGCTGAGGAACTTGTGAAGCAGGAGGCGCCTGGGGTTGAGGTGGTCGAGCTGCCACCTGGGCAGCCGCCGACGGAACAGCCGCAACCTCTCGCGGCTGCTGTGCTACAGGCGCGGGTTGTCCCGGCAGTATAGGAGGCCTGTTCGCCTGCACCTGTGTCACTTGGTTTTGCACCTGCACCGGCGAGAGCCGTGGCTGCGCGTTGGGCTGTTGCAAGAGCTGAGCAGGTGCTTGCTGCCGGGGAGCGGACACCGGAGCCTGAACCGCGTGCGGAGCGGCGGAAACGGGCGCTGCGGCAGGTGGCGCCATCTGCTGCACCGGGGCGTCGGTCCGCACTACAGGTTGCTGAACCGGAACTGCGGACGGAGCCTGGGGTGCTGGTACTGGCGAGGCTGTAGAACTGGCAGGGTTCGGTGCGGTGAGCGGTTGATTGCCGAACATGGCCGCCATGGCGTCGAGCGCTGCCACGAGGCCATCGCCGGAAGGGGCACCGGCGGTGTTGGGCACAACGGGGGCGGCTGAGGGTGCGGATGAGTTGGGGCTCACCTCGCCTCCCGGTCCCGCTAAACGTTCTGCATCACTCACAGAATAACCGCCCCATCAAAGCCTTGCCTGCCCGCGACTTTGTGGCTGGCCAGCAACACAAATGCGGTTGACGCAAAATCCGCTCAGACCTTACATCAGTTCCCAACTGCGCTAAGCTAGCCAGACGTGCTTAACAAACAGCTAAGTTCATGGGCCGGCTTGGGGGTTCAATCTTCAGCAAAACGGGTGATTATGCGCACTTTTCCAACACTTAAGGACTACGCCGCCGAGCAGGGCAACGAGATCGGCGTCAGCGACTGGATGGTGGTCGACCAGGACCGGATCAACATGTTTGCCGAAGCGACTGGCGACCACCAGTGGATCCATGTGGATCCGGAACGGACCGAGCGTGAGCTAAATATGTCTACGATTGCGCACGGCTATCTCACCATGTCCCTGCTGGTGAAATTCGTTCAGGAGGTCTTCGAGGTGCAGAGCGTGACGCGGGCCATCAACTATGGTGTCAACAAGGTCCGCTTCATGAACATGGTGCCCGTCAATTCCCGGATCCGCGGTCGCATTAAGTTGAACCGGGCAAGCCTTGGTTCCGACTCCGTCAGGGCCATATCTGAGGTCACAATCGAGATCGAGGGTCAGGAGCGCCCCGCCATGGTGGCCGAAACAATAACCCTGATGTACGAGTAAACATCCGAACTGAAAGCGTTCTTCATGAAAGTTTCCAAGACCGATTCGGAATGGCGCGCCCAGCTGACGCCTGACGAGTACCATGTTACCCGCGAGCACGGGACGGAACGGCCGGGCACACATCCCTACAACCAGGAAAAGCGGGCCGGGATGTTTAACTGTGTCTGCTGCGGACGTGAGCTGTTTTCGTCCGATACAAAGTATGAGTCCGGCACGGGATGGCCGAGCTTTTATGCGCCCAGCGAGGAGGCCGCGGTCAGCGAACACAGTGACCGTTCCTGGTTCATGACCAGAACAGAGGTCCGCTGCGCCGATTGCGACGCCCATCTCGGCCATGTCTTCCCCGACGGACCGCAGCCCACCGGCCAGCGCTATTGCATGAACGGCACGGCACTCAAGTTCGAGCCGAAAGAGGACTGATCCCAGCGTGAACGCCCCTGTTGCAAAGAAGGACCCGCGGACGCGGGAGGTGCACGGTATTTCGTGTACGGACGATTATCACTGGTTGCGGGATGACAACTGGCAGGAAGTGATGCGCGATCCGTCGCTTCTGCGCGCCGATATCCGCGACTACCTGGAAGCCGAAAATGCCTACACCGAAGAAAAGCTCGGCCACACGAAGGAGCTGCAGAGCGCCCTCTTCGAAGAGATGAAAGGGCGCATCAAGGAGGACGACAGTACAGTCCCCTCCCCTGACGGCGATTTCGCTTATTTCGTTTCCTACGTGACCGGCGGTCAGCATCCCCGCTACTGCCGCCAGCGCCGCGACGGGTCTGGCGAAGAGGTACTGCTCGACGGCGATGCGCTGGCGGATGGCAAGGCATTCTTCATGTTCGGTGGCGCGAGCCACACACCGGACCACAGACTTCTGGCCTGGAGTTCGGACGAGGCTGGTTCGGAATACTTCACGATGCGGATCCGCGACCTTGCCAACGGGCAGGATCTTGGCGATGAGATCAGTGACGTTGCAGGCGGTGGCACGTGGGCGCCTGATTGCAAAACCCTGTACTATGCCAAGCTGGACGAAAACCACCGGCCGTCAAAGGTTTACCGGCACACTCTCGGCTCGGCCCAGGACGCTGACGAATTGCTTTACGAAGAATCCGATCCCGGGTTTTTCGTCAATGCAGGCAACACACAATCCAGCCGCTTCATCGTAATTTCAGCGCACGATCACCAGACATCCGAACTCTATCTGCTGGACAACGAAGCTCCCGACGCCGGGCCGGTGCTTATCTGCGGGCGCGAGCCCGAACTGGAATACGACATCGAACACCAGGGCGACCGGCTGATCATCCTGACCAACGCGGATGATGCGGAAGATTTCAAGATCATGGAAACGCCGGTCTCCGCGCCCGGGCGCGAGAACTGGTCAGAACTCGTCCCCCACAAGCCCGGCCGGCTGATCCTTTCCCTGACCGCATACAAGGAGTTCATGGTCAGGCTCGAGCGCGAGGACGGTCTGCCGCGCATCGTGATCACAGAAACGGCCAGCGGCGAGGAGCACGCCATCAGCTTCGACGAAGAAGCGTACAGTCTTGGGCTTTCCGCCGGCTACGAATACGACACCGAGTTTGTCCGTTTCACGTACTCCTCGATGACGACGCCGGCGCAAGTCTATGACTACAACATGCGGACGCGCGAACGTGTCCTTCGAAAGACACAGGAAG
Organism: Pseudomonadota bacterium; assembly: GCA_039030315.1. Classification (GTDB taxonomy): domain Bacteria; phylum Pseudomonadota; class Alphaproteobacteria; order Rhizobiales; family CAJQND01; genus JAAEUE01. The sequence continues at coordinate 3,077 of JBCCEL010000086.1, read as the reverse complement.
TTCCGTCCGGCCACGATCCTTCAGACTATGTCACGCGCCGCATTATGGCGCCATCGCATGACGGCGAATTCGTCCCCGTCTCGATCCTGCACCACAAGGACACGGTGCTGGATGGCGCCGCCCCGTGTCACCTCTACGGCTACGGCGCTTACGGATCCGCCATGCCTGCCGGTTTCTCAACCACCATCCTCTCTCTTGTCGACCGGGGCTTCGTCCACGCGATCGCCCACATCCGGGGTGGCAAGGAGCGCGGCTATGGCTGGTACAAAGCCGGACGCCTGGAGAACAAGGTCAATACGTTCAAGGACTTCATCGCCGCGGCCGACGCCCTCTGCTCGGCCGAGCACCGGTACACCTCGCCCGGCCAGATCGTAGCCCGTGGCGGCAGCGCGGGCGGCCTTCTCATGGGAGCGGTGTCCAACATGGCCCCTCACCTCTTCTCAGGGGTCATCGCCCAGGTGCCTTTTGTGGACGTGCTCACCACAATGCTGGACGACACTCTGCCGCTGACCCCGCCGGAATGGAACGAATGGGGCAATCCGATTGAATCGAAAGAGGCCTACGAAACCATCGCGTCCTATTCGCCCTATGACAATGTCTGTGCACAGGACTATCCCGCGATGTTCATCAGCGCCGGCCTGACTGACCCGCGCGTGACCTACTGGGAACCGGCAAAATGGGCTGCCCGGCTGCGGGCACTCAAGACCGACAAAAATCTGCTGGTCCTGAAAACCAACATGGACGCAGGCCACGGCGGCGCATCGGGCAGGTTCGACAGTTTGAAGGAGACCGCCGAGGAGTTCGCCTTCGGCCTGGAAGTTGCGGGCATCGGCAAGTAGCTGTCGCTCCGCTACCGGGTCGCAGGTGCCCCGTTCCGTCTTCGCGGGCGCGACGGTGGAACGGCTCTCGCCTCAGCCCGGCCACATCCAGCGCAGGACGCTGATGGCAACCACGCCGAAGATCATCGTGAGCGGCAGATTGCGGCTGGCGATCGCGACGCCCAGTGTCAAGGCAGCAGCGACCCATTCGTTGGGCCCGCCGCCCAGGACAAGGACACAGACAAGAGCGACGATGAGGCAGCCCGGCAGGGCGTTGAGCGCCGCGGCCAAGCGGCCTTCCGTCGGGATCAGCTGTCCTGCCAGCGCTCCGGTTGCGCGGGCGGCAATCGTCCCTGCCGCGAGCACCAGGGTAACGACATAGATCTCAGACATCCGCGGTGATCCCGGCCACGGCAGCGCCAGCCAGTCCGCCCAGTACGATCGCCCATGAGGTGTCTATCGCTCCCGTGATCGCGGCGAGGATGGCGACACCGGCTGCGGTGAGCCATGGCGCAAAATCGGTCTTACCCCGCCAGAGGGCACAGGCAATGGCGATGAACGCAGCAGCAAACGCAAAGTCGATCCCGAATGCCTTCGGGTCGGGGATCGTCGAGGCAAACAGGGTGCCGGCAACCCCGGACCCGATCCAGGCCGCCATGAGCACCAGGCCAGAACCGACCATGTATCCCCACCCGGCGGTTTCACCCTCCGCCCGTCTCTTCAGCATCATGGCCCAGTTCTCATCGGTGGTATAATGCGCGCCGACAAGAACCTGCCACCATGGCCGGTTTGCATAGATGTCGCGAACCGAGGCGGACACCAGCACCAGCCTCAAGTTGAGCGCCAGACCCGCAACGATCGCCGCTGCAGCTCCGGCGCCGGCCACCAGCCGCTCAACCGCGACGATCTGGGCCGATCCGGCAAAGACCAGGGTTCCCATAATGCCCACATCAAGGCCGCTCATCCCCGCCTGGGTCGCCAGCACGCCAAAGGCGGCTCCATAAAAGACAACACCAAGGGCAAGGGGGAGAATGTCCCGCGCACCGTGCCTGAACTCGCCTGAAGATCCATCCGCCATCGCCCGCATATGGGCGCTTGCCCGCGCAGCGTCAAACCTGTTTCACTGGCCGCACGGAAAACAGAGGAGATCCTCCATGAAAATCCGGCTGTTGTGCGAGAACGAAGCCACCGACATGGTCTGGCTGGCCGAATGGGGTTTTTCCGCTTTCATAGAACACAACGGTTCCCGGGTTCTGTTCGATACCGGGTTCTCAGACGTCTACCAGCGAAATGCGGAGCATGCTGGCATTGATCTCGAAACAGCGGACGCTGTCGCGATCTCGCACTTCCATCGCGATCATACCCGAGGGCTCCTCTACCACCGGTTCAAGACCCGGAAGAAGCTGGTCCTGCACCCGCGTGTCCTGTCCGCCGTTCTGAAGACAGATGAGGAAGGGATCAAGAAGGACTACGCCAACATCCATGCGGTCATCGCGGAAGATTTCGAGGTGGTGGCCTCCGAAGCGGCGCTGGAGTTTCTGCCGGGCGCGTTTTTCCTCGGTGAGGTGCCGCGGGCAACCCCGTTTGAGAGCGGCTGTTTTGAGGATGATCCCATGATCGACGACACAGCGCTGGCCTTCAGGACGGACAGGGGCGCCGTTGTGGTCTCCGGCTGCTCCCACGCCGGCATCTGCAACATCTGCGAGCACGCCAAGACTGTCACGGGCCAGAAGCTTTATGCGGTCCTCGGCGGCTTTCATCTCATGTCCGCCGAAAACCCGCCGGTCGAGGCGACGATCCAATACTTCAAGGACGAGGCACCGGATGTGCTGCTGCCGATGCACTGTGTGGATTTTGAGTATCTCGCGCGCTTCCACCAGGAGTTCGGCATGAAGAAGTACGGCGCCGGGGACCTGATCGAACTTTAGAGGGAAACCTCCCAGACACCCCTGCTGCGCGTGGCCGCACGCAGGACCAGCGTCTCATCGTGCAGCAACAGGTCGCCCACTACCGCATTGGGCAGCCCGTGGCTGAACACGTCCCAAGTGTTGCCTCCATCGCTCGTCCGGTACACGCCATTGTCCGCGCCGACATAGACCGCGAGAGGGTCGAGAGGATCCACGACCACCGCATTGACCGGGATGTTCGGCAAGCCTGTGCTCTTGTCTGACCAGGTGACGGCACCGTTGTCAGAAAGGAACACATGACCGCCGCTGATAGTGGAACAAGTCACCCAGATCCGATCCGGGTTCGACGGAT
>JBCCEL010000085.1:0-18577 GCA_039030315.1 Pseudomonadota bacterium | reverse complement strand
CCGACGATCCGGCCATTGCCATATTCTGGCCTTTTGCAGATTACTCCCCGGAGTATCAGGCCGTCTGCTGGGCGGCCAGAAACGACGTTCCGGTCCGGCTGATCGATCTGCCGGCCAGCTGGCAATTGGCGGAGATCATCCGGAGAAACGCGGAGGCTGAGGAAGAAGCCGGCCCCCCGGCGCCGGAGACACTCGAGGACTTTCGCCGTGATCCGCTTGGCGTGCTGGCCCGTGCGGGCGGTTATGAAGACGGCGAAAGCTGGTGGCGGGACGTCATCGAGGAGAACCCATCTCCAGGGCCGGTTTTCGGGGCAATCGCGGACGCGATGCAGCTGCTCAGGAGTGAAGCAGCAGGACCTGCCGGTCCGGTGGAGCAGGCGGATGATGATCGCAACGAGTTGCGTGAGGCTCATATGCGTGTGCAGATTGAAGCTGTGCGAAAGGAGAACGAGGGCCCGGTGGCCGTTATCTGCGGCGCATGGCACGTTCCCGCACTTCACGAGCGCAAGACACTGACGGCGGACCGGGGGCTTCTGAAAGGCCAGCCGAAGACCAAGAGCTCCATGACCTGGGCGCCCTGGACATCGGCACGGTTGGCGTTCGGCAGCGGCTACGGGGCAGGAGTTACCGCGCCGGGATGGTGTCAGCACCTCTGGAGTACGACGGATGAGAGCAGCGCGTCGGTCTGGCTTGCTCGAATCGCAGCGGCGCTCCGGCATCACGGACACATCGTATCCACGGCCTCTCTCATCGAGGCTGAGCGCCTGGCGCACTCCCTGGCCTGCCTGCGCGAGCGGCCCCGCATCGGTTTTGAGGAACTCACCGAGGCCGCCGTGGCGTGCCTATGTTTTGGTGAGCGCTTGCGGTGGGAGGTTGTCGCAGCCGATCTGCTGATCGGCACGGAAGTTGGCGAGATTCCTGACGAAGTCCCCCTGGCGCCGCTTCTGGAGGACCTGCAGCGCCAGCAACGGTCGGCCCGCCTGAAGCCGGAAGCCCTCGAGCGGGAGCTTTCACTCGATTTGCGCAGTGACGCCGGGCTGTTTCGCTCGACACTCTTGCACCGATTGGTGGCGCTTGATGTGCCTTGGGGCAGGCTCACCGATTCAGGTCGGAGCAGGGGAACCTTCCGAGAGCGCTGGAAATTGCAGTGGGATCCCGAGTTTTCCGTCAAGCTTGTCGAACACCTCGTGTACGGTTCCACAGTCGAAGCGGCGGCGGGCGGGCGTCTCGCGGCCCGGATAAAGGAGGAAGCTCAACTGGGCCCGCTTGCCGAGCTGGTACTGGCGGCGATCACGGCAAAGCTTCCCGATGCTGCCAGGGAAGGGATTGCGCGTCTTCAGACGAGGGCCGCGCATACGAGCGATTGCTTGGAGCTGCTTGCTGCCCTGCCGCCGCTTTCCGGCATTGTCCGCTACGGGGAGGCGCGAGGTGGCGGCCAGGAAGATCTGACGGCGCTAACCAGCCAGATTGCCGTGCAAGCGGCTCTGGCATTGCCCTATGCGGCCCGCGGGCTCGACAGTGACGCAGGCAGATCCCTATGCGAAAAACTCCGGGCAGGCGATCAGGCGATCAACCTCGTCGAGCTCTCCGGCGATGAACTACAGACCTGGCAGGGCTCGCTTGAGACCCTGATCGCCGACGCGCGAGCCACCCGCCTGGTTTCCGGTGCGGCCGCCAGGCTGCTCTATGATGCAGACGAACTCGGCGCGGATGTAACCGCCCAGCTGTTCGGACGGATGCTGTCTCCGGGAACGCCGGTACTGGATGCGGCTGCATTCTTCGAGGGTTTCTTCGAGGGAGCCGGCCAACTTCTCCTCTTTGACGAGGGGCTGCGCTCTTGCGTCAACGACTGGGTCGCTTCGCTCGATGGTGAAACCTTTATTGAGTATCTGCCGCTTTTCCGCAGGGTGTTCGGGGGATTGGACCGGGCGGAACGCAAACGTCTGCTTGATGAACTGCTTGGTACTTCTGCGCCAGGTGTGACGGGGCTGGAGCCGGCGGCCGATGGCGGCGAGGCCTGGCGTCGGCACTTTGAAATTCTGTCGGATCTTCTGACCCGGGAGCCGAATAATGGTGACGCCTGAACAGGGCCGCAGATGGCGGCTGATGCTGGGAACAGACGAAGACGCGCTTGAAGCGGGTGACAAGCGGGTTTCAGCGGCGCTTTCCGCGCTCTACGACAGTGATGCGTCCACGGGCGGCAAGAATAGAAAGGGCGGCCTCGGCGGATCCAGCCCGAGAGTGGCCCGCTGGATGGGGGATATTCGCGAGTTTTTCCCGTCGCCTGTCGTCCAGGTCATGCAAAAGGATGCCTTTGAGCGCCTCGGCTTGAGGCAGATGCTCATGGAGCCGGAGTTTCTTGCTGCCGTCGAGGCCAATGTCGATCTGGTGGCGGACCTGGTCAGCCTGCGTTCGGTCATGCCGGAAAAGACGAAGGATACAGCCAGGGCGGTGATCGCCAAGGTCGTTACCGAGCTGATGGAGAGACTGGAGCGGCGTACGGCGGAGGCACTGCGGGGGGCCGTTGACCGCCGGCGGCGAACCTACCGGCCGCGTCACGCAGACATCGACTGGCCGCGAACAATCAGCGCCAACCTGCGGCATTATCAGCCGGAGCACCAGACCATCGTTCCAGAGCGCCTCATCGGTTTCATGCGCAAGCAGCGGCGCGTTGTGGATCTTGATGAAGTGGTGCTATGCGTCGACCAGTCCGGTTCGATGGCGTCTTCGGTCGTCTACGCCTCGATCTTCGCCGCTGTCATGGCTTCGCTGCCGGTTGTGAGCACAAAGCTCGTCTGCTTCGACACCGCTGTTCTCGATCTGACGGAGGAATTGTCTGATCCGGTCGATGTCCTCTTTGGGGTACAGCTCGGCGGCGGTACCGATGTAAATCAGGCGGTAGCCTATTGCGAAGACAAGATCGAGCGCCCGGCCAAGTCGCATCTCGTTCTCATTACCGACCTCTATGAGGGCGGCAATTCGGATGAACTGCTGCGCCGGATCGCAAGGCTGATCGGGATTGGGGTGAATGTCATTGTGCTCCTGGCCCTCAGCGACGGGGGCCGTCCGTCCTATGATAGCCGGTTGGCCGGCGTTATTTCGGGATTGGGCGCTCCGGTGTTTGCCTGCACGCCAGATCAGTTTCCCGATCTCATGGCCTGTGCGCTGCGGCGCGACGACATTCACGACTGGGCTGCGCAGCGCGACATCAAGCTTGCGAGGCCTGAATCTACGGACTCCGACTAGCGGCGTAGAGGCTGACCGATAGATGCAGCGCGGCCAGATCTCATTCGTTCAGGATTGCGCGACACGACATCTCCACAGCCCGCGATCTCCGGGGAAATCGGGCCGTTCTGCCACCTTTTTAGGCACCTGCTGCCCGGGGTCATTCGGGCAGAACCCTTCTCGTACTTTATTATCGTTCTAATAGCCTTGCGTGTGCTGATGCGGTAGGTTAACACCCGCGCCAGGGTAGGTGCTGCTCTTAGATTCAGAGGGTGGAACAGGGGTAAAAGCGGCGAGCCATGGAAGACCTCCTTCGAGACTATTTGCCGATCATCATCTTTATCGGGGTGTGCCTGGGCATTGGAATCGCGCTTTTGCTGTCGGCATTCATATTGGCGATCAGGAACCCCGACCCGGAAAAGCTGTCGGCATATGAATGCGGTTTTGAAGCGTTCGACGATGCCCGGATGAAGTTTGATGTCCGGTTCTACCTGGTTGCGATCCTCTTCATAATCTTCGACCTGGAAGTGGCGTTTCTTTTCCCATGGGCGATCTCTCTCGGGGAAGTTGGCGTATTTGGATTCTGGTCGATGATGATCTTTCTGGGCGTGTTGACCATCGGATTCATCTATGAATGGCGCAAGGGAGCGCTTGAATGGGATTGATTGAAACGCCGGCCAGCGCAGCCCGCCCAGGTACGGCCGCGGCTGACCCATTCTATGTCGCGATTAACGACGAGCTTGCCGACAAGGGCTTTCTGGTCACCTCCACCGACGATCTGATCAACTGGGCCCGGACAGGTTCGTTGATGTGGATGACTTTCGGTCTGGCGTGCTGTGCTGTCGAGATGATGCACACGTCCATGCCACGCTATGATGTGGAACGCTTCGGCTTTGCCCCGCGCGCATCGCCGCGCCAGTCGGACGTCATGATCGTGGCCGGCACGCTGACCAACAAGATGGCTCCGGCTCTGCGCAAGGTCTACGATCAGATGCCCGAGCCGCGCTATGTGATTTCGATGGGATCCTGTGCCAACGGCGGCGGCTACTATCACTATTCCTATTCCGTGGTACGGGGCTGCGATCGCATCGTACCGATCGACATTTACATACCGGGCTGCCCTCCGACCGCCGAAGCCCTCCTCTACGGGGTGCTCCAGCTGCAGAAGAAGATCCGACGGACCGGTACGATTGAGCGCTAAGGACGGCCAGGCGTCAGGACATGGCACACAAGATCACCCCCGAAGCCCTTGATGGCTTGCGCGAGATCGCCGAGCACGTGTCCGGCGAACTGGAGAACGAGGTCCTGGGCACGGAGCTGGCCCACGGTGAACTCAACATCACCGTGGTCGGTGAGCACGTGCTGAAAGTGCTAAAGTTTCTGCGGGATGATCCGACCTGCAAATTCGTGGTGCCGATCGACATCACGGCCGTTGATTATCCGGGCCGGGACAAGCGGTTTGACGTAGTCTATCACCTTCTCAGCCCCTACCAGAACCAGCGTGTCAGGGTGAAGCTGGAGACGGATGAGGACACGCCTGTTCCCAGTGCGATCGGCGTCTTCCCGATGGCGGACTGGTTTGAGCGCGAGGTTTACGACCTCTACGGCGTGATCTTTGCCGGCCACCCCGATTTGCGCCGCATTCTTACCGACTACGGGTTCGACGGCTATCCACTGCGCAAGGACTTTCCGACCACAGGCTATCGCGAAGTCCGCTATGATGACGAGCAAAAGCGCGTGGTTTACGAGCCGGTGAAACTCGCTCAGGAGTTTCGCTCCTTCGACTATGTCAGTCCCTGGGAAGGCACCGACTACGTGCTGCCGGGCGATGAGAAGGCGAACTGATCATGGCCGAAGCGGAAATCCGGAACTTCAATATCAACTTTGGGCCTCAGCACCCGGCGGCTCACGGGGTTCTGCGTCTTGTGCTGGAACTTGACGGCGAGGTGGTTGAGCGCGTCGATCCGCATATCGGTCTGCTCCACCGCGGCACCGAGAAGTTGATTGAAACCAAGACCTATCTTCAGGCCGTTCCGTATTTCGACAGGCTCGATTACGTCGCACCGATGAACCAGGAACACGCTTTTGCACTGGCGACGGAAAAGCTGCTGAACATCGAGGTGCCCAAGCGCGGCCAACTGATCAGGGTGCTCTACTCCGAAATCGGCCGCCTGCTGTCGCATCTGCTGAACGTGACCACTCAGGCCATGGATGTGGGCGCCCTGACGCCGCCGCTCTGGGGCTTTGAGGAACGCGAGAAACTCATGGTCTTCTATGAGCGGGCGTCCGGTTCACGCATGCATGCCGCATATGTGCGGCCAGGCGGTGTCCATCAGGATCTTCCGCAGCAGCTTGTCGACGACATCGCCGCGTTTTGCGCCGATCATTCCAGGGTGTTGGACGATATCGAGGGCCTGCTGACGGAGAACCGGATCTTCAAGCAGCGTAATGTCGACATTGGCGTGGTCTCTCTGGACGATGCCTTTGCCTGGGGCTTCTCCGGCGTCATGGTGCGCGGTTCCGGCGCTGCCTGGGACCTGCGCAAGTCGCAGCCGTATGAATGCTACGACGAGCTGGAGTTCGATATTCCGATCGGAAAGAACGGCGACTGTTATGACCGCTACCTCATCCGCATGGAAGAGATGCGCCAGTCGCTCAAGATCATGGAGCAATGCATCGAGAAGATGAACTCCGCCGAAGGGCAGGGACCCGTTTCGTCGGTCGATGGCAAGATTGTTCCGCCGAAGCGGCCGGAGATGAAGAAGTCGATGGAAGCCCTGATCCATCACTTCAAGCTCTATACCGAAGGCTACCACGTTCCAGCTGGCGAAGTGTACGCGGCGGTGGAAGCCCCGAAGGGAGAGTTCGGCGTTTATCTCGTGGCTGACGGGTCGAACAAGCCCTATCGGTGCAAGATCAGGGCGCCGGGCTTTGCGCACCTTCAGGCCATGGACTTCCTGTGCAAGGGGCATATGCTGGCGGATGTCTCCGCCGTGCTCGGATCTCTGGACATCGTGTTCGGGGAGGTCGACCGATGAGCGTGCGCCGCCTCGCCGAAGTTCAGCCGGACGGCTTTTCTCCCAACCGCGACACCAGGGCTTTCGCCAAGGCCGCGATGAAGAAGTACCCGACCGGCAAACAAGCGTCCGCCGTGATCCCGCTGCTTTGGCGGGTTCAGGAGCAGAATGAGGGCTGGGTCTCCGAACCTGCCATCCGCTGGACGGCTGAAACTCTCGATATGCCCTATATCCGGGTCTACGAGATCGCGACCTTCTATACGATGTTCAATCTGCAGCCCGTGGGCAAGTTCCATGTTCAGCTGTGCGGGACCACGCCTTGCATGCTCCGCGGTTCGGAGGAGCTGAAGACGGTTTGCCGGGACGTCATCGGTGATCAGATGCAGGTGACCAGCGATGGCAAATTGTCCTGGGTCGAGGTCGAGTGCCTCGGGGCGTGTGTGAATGCGCCGATGGTGCAGATCAACAAGGACTATTACGAGGATCTCACGCCTGAAACTCTAGAGCGCATTCTCGGCGACTTGCGGGATGGCACGGAGGTCAAGCCCGGACCGCAGAACGGCCGGCACCGGTCAGAGCCGCTTGGTGGCGCGCTGACCCTGCTGGAAGTGCCCGGTACATCTGCACGGAAGGCCGGTAAGGCGGCTGCCAAAGCCAAGCCGTCGGCCAAGAAGGAGACTGCGGCGAGGAGCAAGCCCGCAGCCAAGTCTAAGGCCGCTGTAAAGGCAAAGCCGGCTTCTGCCAAAAAGGCGAAAGCTAAAGCGAAGGTTGAAGCCCTCGCGGTGGTGGGCGATTTGGCGCGGCCGGAAGGCATTGACCGTCCGGAGGCGCCGGACGATCTCAAGCTCATTTCTGGTGTCGGACCGAAACTCGAAGGCGTTCTGAACGGTCTTGGCATTTTTCTGTTCAGTCAGATCGCGGCCTGGTCGGGCGAAGAAATCGATTGGGTCGATGATCATCTCAAGTTCAAGGGAAGAATAAACAGGGACGATTGGGTCAAACAGGCCGATGCGCTCGCGCGCGGTGGTGTGGACGAGTATGTGCGCGTCTTCGGAAAACAACCACGGTGACCTGACAAATGACTCAATTCGGCAATCGACAGCAGTTTGGACAGCGTAGCGAGCAGCGTTTTGACGCCAGCGGCCCCGCCGCAGCGGGCGATAACAAGTCTTTGATCTTCTTCCACAGCAAGGCTGTGATGTTCTGGGGGGCGATGGTCTGCTACACCGTGATCGCCCTGCTGGCGGTCATTTATCCCGGCAAGTTTTTCAACATGTCGCTTTGGCAGGTTGGCGTGTTCTACGTTTCTGCCGTGGCGATCACGCTGTTCCTGCTCTGGAAGGGCGAGTTTGACGACAAGCCTGAAAGTGACATCAGGGCTTTTTTTCTGGGCGGCCCCTGGTTCCTGTTGGGAGCGGGCGCCGGCTTCGTTGTGTTCTTCTGGCAGAACGGGTTTGAATGGCTTACGGCGTACGATCTGACCGATACGAACATGTACGGGGGCTGGACCTCCGTGCACGATGCTGAAGAGCCCAAGGGATTGATGGGTTTTCTGGGCCAGTTGACCGGCTGCATCACCTACGGGCTGGCCGGCGGCGCGCTGACCAAGGTCGTTGCCCAGAAAACCGGTCTGGACGAAACGGCGTGACGGCGGAAGGGCTCAGTTGGATATAGGGCATGCTTCAGGATAAAGACCGCATATTCACGAACCTCTACGGGTTTCAGTCGCCAGGACTGCGTGCCGCGAAGAAGCGTGGTGCCTGGGACGGTACCAAGGGTATGCTGAAACTCGGCCGCGACGGGGTTATCGACCAGGTCAAGGCCTCCGGGCTTCGGGGCCGTGGCGGTGCGGGCTTTCCGACGGGCCTGAAGTGGTCGTTCATGCCGAAGGTGTCCGACGGCCGTCCACACTACCTGATCGTGAACGCGGACGAATCCGAGCCCGGTACCTGCAAGGACCGGGAGATCATGCGGCATGACCCGCACCTGCTCGTCGAAGGCTGTCTGATCGCCGGTTTCGCCATGGGGGCGAACGCCGGGTACATCTACATCCGCGGCGAGTTCATCCGTGAGCGCGAAGCCTTACAGGCGGCGGTCGATGAAGCTTACGAAGCCAACCTGATCGGCAAGAACAACAAGCATGGCTGGGATTTCGATCTCTATGTGCACCATGGCGCCGGCGCCTATATCTGCGGCGAGGAGACGGCGCTGCTGGAAAGCCTGGAAGGCAAGAAGGGACAGCCCCGCCTTAAGCCGCCGTTCCCGGCCAACGTGGGCCTGTACGGTGCGCCCAGCACCGTGAACAATGTGGAGAGCATCGCGGTGGTTCCGACCATCCTGCGGCGCGGCGCCGACTGGTTCGCCAACCTGGGCCGGCCCAACAACGCGGGCACCAAACTCTTCTGCATTTCAGGCCACGTGAACACGCCCTGCAACGTGGAAGAGGAGATGGGCATTCCCTTCCGCGAACTGATCGAAAAGCACGCTGGCGGCGTTCGCGGCGGCTGGGACAATCTGAAAGCGGTGATCCCCGGTGGATCGTCCGTGCCGTGCTTGCCCGCTTCAGTGTGCAAGGATCTCCCGATGGATTTTGATACCCTCAGGGACATGAAATCCGGACTTGGGACGGCGGCCGTGATTGTCATGGACAAGTCGACGGACATGATCCGTGCGATCGCCCGGCTTGCCTACTTCTACAAGCACGAGTCCTGCGGTCAGTGCACGCCGTGCCGTGAAGGCACGGGCTGGATGTGGCGGGTCCTCGACCGTATGGCGCGAGGCCAGGCCGAGAAGCGCGAGATCGACATGCTGCTGGATGTGTCCTACCAGATCGAAGGGCACACGATCTGTGCGCTGGGGGATGCTGCAGCCTGGCCTGTCCAGGGACTGATCCGTCATTTCCGGCACGAGATCGAAGAGCGCATCGATCAGTATTCCGCCAGCCCGGATCCGGATGGTTCAGTCGTGCTAGAGGCCGCGGAGTAGCCCGATGTCGGATAAGCGCACAGTCAAGATCGATGGCGAAGAGATCGAGGTCCCGGCCCACTACACGATCCTGCAGGCTTGTGAGGAGGCCGGCGCCGAGGTGCCGCGTTTCTGCTATCATGAGCGGCTTTCGATCGCGGGCAACTGCCGCATGTGCCTTGTGGAAGTGAAGGGCGGCCCTCCGAAACCCCAGGCCTCCTGTGCGCTCGGGGTGGGGGATCTGCGTCCGGGACCGGAAGGGCAGCCACCGGAAATCTTCACCAAGACGCCCATGGTGAAGAAGGCCCGCGAAGGGGTGATGGAGTTTCTGCTGATCAACCACCCATTGGACTGCCCGATTTGCGATCAGGGCGGTGAATGCGATCTGCAGGACCAGGCCATGGCCTACGGCATCGACAAGAACCGATTCGCCGAGAACAAGCGGGCTGTCGAGGACAAGTATATCGGCCCGCTGGTCAAAACGATCATGACGCGCTGCATCCACTGCACGCGCTGTGTGCGGTTCTCGACCGAGGTTGGGGGTGTGGAGGATCTGGGACTTGCCGGCCGCGGCGAAGATGCCGAGATCACCACTTATCTTGAGCACGCGATGACATCGGAGCTTCAGGGCAATGTCATCGACCTGTGCCCGGTCGGCGCGCTGACGTCCAGACCCTATGCTTTCCAGGCACGCCCGTGGGAACTGCGCAAAACCGAAACCATCGATGTCATGGATGCGCTGGGTTCGGCCATCCGTGTTGACTCCCGCGATCGCGAAGTGCTCCGCATCATGCCGCGCCTCAGTGAGGACGTGAACGAGGAGTGGATTTCCGACAAGACCCGGTTCATTTGGGATGGTCTGCGCACCCAGCGGCTTGACCGCCCGTATGTGCGCCGGAATGGAAGGCTGCAGCAGGCCAGTTGGGATGAAGCGTTCCGGGCGATCGCCGAGAAGGTGAATGCGTCCACACCGGAGCGTATCGGCGCCATCGCCGGCGATTTGTGCGGTGTTGAGGAAATGTACGCCCTGAAAGATCTCATGAGCCGCCTGGGCGTGGCGAATGTTGATTGCCGTCAGGACGGAACGCCGCTTGGGGAGAAGGGCAACCGGGCCGGTTATATCTTCAATCCCGGAGCTGCCGGTATCACCGAGGCCGACGCGATCCTGATCGTAGGATCCAATCCGCGCCTCGAAGCGCCTGTTCTTAACACCCGGATCCGGCACCAGTGGCGGAACATGGGCGTTCCTGTCGGGCTGGTCGGAGAACCGGCTGACCTGACCTATGAATACACGCACCTTGGTGCAGGTCCGGATACGCTGAGCTCTCTCGCCGGCGGCAAGGGCAAGTTTCTTTCCGTCCTCAAAAAGGCTGAGCGGCCGCTGATCATCGTTGGGCAGGGCGCTCTGGCGCGCAGCGATGGCCTTGCGGTTCTGGGCCAGGCGGCCCTTCTTGCAAGCAAGGTCGGCGCCATCCCGAAAGACGATGGCGGGTGGCTTGGGCTGGCGATCCTGCACACCGCGGCCTCCCGCGTCGGCGGGCTTGACCTTTGCGTGCTGCCGGGCGAAGGCGGCATGAACACCCGCAAGATGCTAAGCGCTGCGGGCAAGGGCGATCTGGATGTTCTCTTCCTGCTGGGTGCCGATGAGATAGATACCGGCAAGCTCGGGGAGACGTTCGTCGTCTACCAGGGGAGCCACGGGGACAATGGTGCCCACCGCGCCGATGTCATCCTGCCGGGCGCCACATACACTGAAAAGTCGGCAACCTATGTCAACACGGACGGCCGGGTTCAGATGACGGCCCGGGCGGTCTTCCCGCCGGGAGATGCCCGTGAAGACTGGACAATCCTGAGGGCACTGTCTTCCGTGCTTGGCCAGGAGCTTCCTTACAACACCGTCGATGAACTGCGTTCGGCTGTCTATGCGGCCGCACCTCAGCTCGCGGCAATCGATCAGTGCGAGCCAGCCACTGTCGCGGATCTCCAGGAACTGGTTACGCAAGGCGGCCGGTTGAACTCGAGCCCGTTCAAGAGCCCGGTTGCCGATTTCTATCTTACCAATCCGATTGCACGGGCGTCGGCGGTTATGGCCGAGTGCTCCGCGTTGCGGCGCGGTGTGAAACTGGACGCAGCGGAGTAGGCGCCATGATGGAAGCTGCGATCACCGTCGGGATCATCGTGCTGCAGAGCGTCGCGCTGCTGGTCTCGCTTCTGGTCATCATTGCCTATCTCCTGCTCGCCGACCGGAAGATCTGGGCGGCGGTCCAGATGCGGCGTGGGCCCAATGTTGTCGGTCCCTTCGGTCTGCTGCAGTCCTTCGCCGATCTGTTGAAGTTCGTACTGAAGGAAGTCGTGATCCCTGACGGGGCCAATAAGGGCGTCTTCCTGCTTGCACCGCTGGTGACATGCGTTCTGGCGCTGGCGGGCTGGGCTGTGATCCCGGTCGATGAGGGCTGGGCCGTTGCGGACATCAATGTCGGTATACTGTATCTCTTCGCAATCTCGTCCCTTGGCGTTTACGGCGTGATCATGGGTGGATGGGCGTCCAACTCGAAGTATCCGTTCCTCGGTGCGCTTCGGTCCGCCGCGCAGATGGTCTCTTATGAGGTGTCTATCGGGTTTGTGATCATCACGGTCATCCTCTGCGCCGGAACGCTCAATCTGCGGGAAATCGTTCTTAGCCAGAATGATGGGCTTGGGAACATGCTTGGCGTTCCCTGGATGACGTTCCTGAACTGGTACTGGATCCCGCTGCTGCCAATGTTCATCGTATTCTTCGTTTCGGCCCTCGCGGAGACGAACCGGCCTCCTTTCGATCTGCCCGAGGCGGAATCGGAACTCGTGGCCGGATTCATGGTCGAGTACTCCTCCACCCCATACCTGATGTTCATGCTGGGCGAGTATGTGTCCATTACCGCCATGTGCGCCATGACGGCGATCCTCTTCATGGGGGGATGGCTTCCACCGCTGGACATTCCGCCGTTCAACTGGATACCCGGCGTATTCTGGTTCATCGCCAAGGTGTGCCTGGTCTTTTTCATGTTCGCCATGGTGAAGGCAATGGTGCCGCGCTACCGCTACGACCAGCTCATGCGGCTGGGCTGGAAGGTGTTTCTGCCGATCTCGCTCTTCTACGTCGCGGCCGTTGCCGGGGTGCTTGTGGCCTTCGATCTTGCGCCGGGAGCGTCTTGACCAATGACGGCGCTCTTTGATCTCAACCCGTTCAGCGTGCTTGGCCTGTTTGTGGGTCTCCTCATGGGGCTGGCGATCGTTGCGTTCATCTCCCGCTTCGGCCACGCGAAGATCCGGGACCGGCATGAGCAGGCAAAGGCACATGGCCGGCGCGCGCCTGCGCCGTCGACGGTGATGGGGCTCGCCAAGCTCTTTGCCTTCTTTGTGCTGCCGACGCTCGGCCTCGTGCTCTTCAACGTGCTGGCCGGCACGGTGGAAAGTTGAGGCGAGGACGGATGACCCTCTTCGGCATGGAGTTCACCAAGTTCAGCCTGATGGGTGCCGCAGGCATGCTGGTCTTCGGACTGGTGGATTTCTTCATCGTCAACTGGGCGCTGGTTCAGGGGGAACGCCAGGCCGAGCGCGACGGCACCGTGAGTGCTGAAAAGACGCAGGCCTTCGGGAGGGTGCGCATTGGCCTCGCCGTAATGTGTTTTGTGTTTTTCCCGGTCGTTGGTCTTCTGGCCGGCGATTTCGTCATCGGCTCCTGGTTCTGATCAAGGGGCACGGAGGAAAGCGACATGCTGGTCCGGAATGCAATCAAGTCGGTCTTCCTGACGGAGTTCATCTCTGCGTTCTTCCTTGCGATGCGCTACTTCTTCGCGCCCAAGGCGACCGTGAACTATCCGTTTGAGAAGGGCCCGCTCAGCCCGCGTTTCCGCGGTGAGCACGCCTTGCGTCGCTATCCAAACGGCGAGGAGCGCTGCATTGCCTGCAAGCTCTGCGAGGCGATCTGCCCGGCCCAGGCCATCACCATTGAGGCCGGACCGCGCCGCAATGACGGGACGCGCCGGACCACCCGCTACGACATCGACATGACGAAGTGCATCTACTGCGGTTTCTGCCAGGAGGCCTGCCCTGTGGATGCCATCGTTGAAGGGCCGAACTTCGAGTTTGCGACCGAGACCCGCGAAGAGCTGCTCTTCAACAAGGATAAACTGCTGGCGAACGGGGACCGCTGGGAGCGTGAGATCGCGCAGAACATTGCAATGGATGCGCCCTACCGCTGATCCGGCGGAACGGGCAGGGGACTGACAGATGGCTGTGGCCGGTTACTTTTTCTACCTCTTCTCTGCGATCACGGTCGCGGCGGCGTTCATGGTGATCGCCGCCCGCAATCCGGTGCATTCGGTGCTCTACCTGATTCTGGCATTCTTTAACTCGGCCGGACTCTTCGTTTTGATGGGTGCCGAGTTCCTGGCGATGATCCTGGTCGTCGTCTATGTCGGCGCGGTTGCGGTGCTGTTCCTGTTCGTCGTGATGATGCTCGACATCGATTTCGCCGAACTGCGCCAGGGGATGCTGCAATATCTGCCCATCGGCGGCACGATCGGGATCATTCTGCTGATCGAGCTGGTCTTCGTGCTCAGCTCCTGGGCGCTATCGCCGGAAGCTGTTGCGACAATCGCCGACAAGGCGCCGGCGATTGGCGATGTGACGAACACCGAAGCCATCGGCCGCATCCTCTACACGAAGTATGTCTATCTCTTCCAGGCGGCCGGTATCGTGCTACTGATCGCCATGGTTGGCGCCATCGTGCTGACGCTCCATCACAAGGAAGGCGTCAAGCGCCAGAACATCGGCCAGCAGGTCGCCCGTTCGCCCGCCACGGCGATCGAGATCCGCAAGGTCAAGTCAGGGGAGGGCTTGTAAGTGTTCAGGTCCCTCAAGGAAAAGTTCTGGGGTAAGGAAATCTACGGTTTCGACGTCGGCGCCGACACGCAAGGACGCAATGCGCGGGTCATTCTCTGGCAGCGTGGCGATGAAATCAAACTGCAGATCAAGTCGGAGGCTTTCTCCCATGCCCAGGCGCCCGGAGCGAACTGGGGCAAGGTGGAGTTTGAGCCCGCGCGGATTGAGAGACTTCTTTGCGGAATTCAGCGCGCGAGCAGCGAGCTGGATCAGCTCACCGCTGCGGGAAGGTCGTAGGGCATCATGGAAGTTGGATTGACACATTACCTGACCGTCGCGGCGATCCTGTTTGCCATCGGTATTTTCGGCATCTTCCTCAACCGCAAGAACGTGATCATCATCCTCATGTCGATCGAGCTGATGCTGCTGGCGGTGAACATCAACCTGGTGGCGTTTTCAACCCATCTGGGCGATCTCATGGGACAGATCTTCGCGCTTCTGGTGCTGACCGTCGCGGCCGGCGAGGCAGCCATCGGCCTTGCGATCCTGGTGGCCTATCACCGTAACCGCGGATCGATCGCGGTTGAAGATATCAACATGATGAAGGGGTGATCCAAGGGCCATGTATCAGGCAATTGTCTTTCTTCCCCTTCTAGGGGCGCTGATCGCAGGATTCGGCGGGCGCATTATCGGATCGCGTGCCTCCGGTGTGCTGACGTCCAGCTTCCTCGTTCTGAGCGCAGTGCTCTCGTGGGTTGCCTTTTATGACGTGGCGATCGCGCAGAAGAATGTTGAGACGGTCGAGGTCCTGCGCTGGATCAATTCCGGATCGCTGGAAGCCAACTGGGCATTCCGCATCGATACCCTGACGGTTGTGATGCTGGTGGTGGTGAACAGCGTATCCTCGCTGGTTCATATCTATTCCATCGGCTACATGAGCCACGATCCGCACCGGCCGCGGTTTTTCGCCTATCTGTCGCTATTCACGTTCGCCATGCTGATGCTGGTGACCTCCGACAACCTGCTGCAGATGTTCTTCGGCTGGGAAGGGGTGGGACTGGCGTCCTATCTGCTGATCGGATTCTGGTACCAGAAGCCGTCGGCGAATGCGGCAGCGATCAAGGCCTTTGTCGTCAACCGGGTTGGCGACTTTGGCTTCGCGCTCGGCATCTTCGGGTGTTTCTGGGTCTTTGGCTCCATCGGGCTGACAGAAGTCTTCGCCAAGGCGCCGGAGGCGGTTGGCAAGACGTTTACGTTCCTCGGCATGGAGCTGGATATCCTCACAACGATTTGCCTGCTGCTCTTCATGGGCGCTATGGGCAAGTCGGCCCAGTTCCTGTTGCACACCTGGCTGCCCGACGCGATGGAAGGTCCGACGCCGGTCTCCGCTCTGATTCACGCGGCGACCATGGTGACCGCTGGCGTCTTCATGGTGGCGCGCTGCTCGCCGCTCTTCGAACATTCGCCAACCGCTCTGGCGGTCGTCGCCTTTGTTGGCACGATCACCGCTTTTTTCGCGGCGACCGTGGGGCTGGTGCAGAACGACATCAAGCGCGTAATTGCCTACTCCACCTGCTCCCAGCTCGGGTACATGTTTGCTGCGCTCGGTTTCGGCGCCTATGGCGTGGCGATCTTCCACCTGTTCACGCACGCATTCTTCAAGGCGCTGCTGTTCCTCGGCTCCGGTTCGGTTATCCACGCCATGTCCGATGAGCAGGATATGCGCAACATGGGCGGGCTCCGGCCTCACCTGAAGTGGACCTGGATCCTGATGGCCATCGGAACGATTGCCCTGACCGGCTTCCCAGGGACCGCCGGGTACTTCTCCAAAGACGCCATCATTGAAGTGGCGTATGCTAGCAAGGGCGGTTTAGCGACGTTCTCGTTCTGGACGCTGCTGATCGCAGCCTTCATGACGTCGTTCTACTCCTGGCGATTGATGTTCATGACCTTCCATGGCCGTCCCCGCGCCTCCAGCGAAGTCATGAGCCATGTGCATGAGTCGCCGATGGTGATGCTGGTACCGCTGGTCATCCTGGCAGTTGGCGCATTGTTTGCCGGCTGGCTGTTCTACCCGTATTTCATCAAGGCCGGGCAGGAAGCGCTTTTCTGGGGGGCTTCGCTCTACCGACTGCCCACAAACAACATCGTGGCCGAGTTCAAGCAGGTTCCCGGCTGGGTACCTATCGCGCCCTTCATCGCAATGCTTCTCGGCTTCGCACTGTCCTGGCTGTTCTACATCCGCGACCCCGGTATTCCCCAGCGGCTGGCCGAGCAGCACGGTCCGCTTTACCGCTTCCTGCTGAACAAGTGGTATTTCGACGAGATCTACGACTTCCTGCTGGTCCGCCCGTGCATGTGGTTCGGCCGGTTTTTCTGGAAACGCGGCGACGGCTGGCTCATCGATGGCTTTGGCCCGGACGGGGTTTCAGCCCGCGTGATCGATGTCACCAACCGGGTCGTCAAGCTGCAGACCGGCTATGTCTACCACTACGCATTTGCCATGCTGATCGGCGTTGCAGCGCTGGTCACCTACTACATGTTCGGGGGCGCGCACTGACATGCCGACCAATGCTCTGCTGACCCTCACGACGTTCCTGCCCCTGTTCGGGGCGGTAATGATCCTGCTGATGCTCAGGGACGATAACGAGCGCTCTGTCCGCAATATCCGGTATGTGGCGCTGTGGACGACGATCTTCACGTTCCTGCTCTCGATGGTCGTCTGGAACAATTTTGACGTTTCGGCCAAGGGCTTCCAGCTCGTTGAAAAGCACGAATGGCTCGGCAATGCGATCCGCTACCATGTGGGCGTGGACGGCATTTCCGTCCTCTTCGTCCTGCTGACGGCTTTCCTCATGCCGGGGTGTATCCTGGCGAGTTGGGGCGTCAAGACTCGCGTCAAGGAGTACATGGTTGCGTTCCTGGTGCTTGAGACGCTGATGATCGGCGTGTTCGTCTCACTCGATCTCGTGCTCTTTTACCTGTTCTTCGAGGGTGGGCTGATCCCAATGTTCCTGATCATCGGGGTCTGGGGTGGCGCGCGCCGGGTCTATGCCAGCTTCAAGTTCTTCCTCTATACGTTGCTCGGTTCGGTGCTGATGTTGCTGGCGATGATTGCCATGTACTGGCATGCCGGCACGACGGACATTCCGACGCTGCTGACCCATCAGTTCCCCGAAGGCATGCAGACTTGGCTGTGGCTGGCCTTCTTTGCCTCGTTTGCCGTGAAGATGCCGATGTGGCCGGTCCACACCTGGCTGCCGGATGCCCACGTGGAGGCGCCCACCGCCGGCTCGGTCGTTCTCGCGGCGATCCTTCTGAAGATGGGTGGGTACGGATTTTTGCGCTTCTCGCTGCCGATGTTCCCGCTGGCCTCCGATTTCTTCGCGCCGCTGGTGTTCGGCATGTCGGTGATCGCGATTGTCTACACGTCCCTTGTCGCCCTGATGCAGGAGGACATGAAGAAGCTGATCGCCTATTCCTCGGTCGCCCACATGGGTTTCGTGACCATGGGGATATTCACCGGCACAGTGCAGGGCATCCAGGGCGGCATCTTCCAGATGGTCTCGCATGGTTTCATCTCCGGCGCGCTCTTCCTGTGCGTCGGCGTGGTCTACGATCGGATGCATACCCGCGAAATTGCCGCCTATGGCGGGCTTGTGAACCGCATGCCGATCTACGCCTTCACCTTCATGGTCTTCACCATGGCCAATGTGGGTCTGCCGGGCACGAGTGGCTTTGTCGGCGAGTTTCTGACGCTCCTCAGTGCGTTCAAGGCCAACACCTGGGTAGCGGCGATCGCGACCACCGGTGTGATCCTGTCGGCGGGCTATGCGCTCTGGCTCTATCGTCGGGTTGTGTTCGGAACCCTGGACAAGGAAAACCTCAAAGCCATCCCGGACATGAACGCGCGGGAAATCGCGGTGCTCGCGCCGCTGATAATCCTCACACTCCTGTTCGGCTTCTACCCTGCACCGATCCTCGATGCGATGGATGTCTCGGTCGAGCAGTTGTCGGAACAGTATCAGGCATCGCTAGCGGCGGTTAAACAGGCCGCCCAGCTGGCCGCGGCGCAGTAGGGCAGGGAGCTTGCAGATGACCATCACTCCCGATCTCTTCACTGCCGGGCCGGAAATCATTCTGGCGGTCGGCGCCATGGCGCTGCTCATGGTCGGTGTCTTCCGCAAGGACGACAGCTTCGACCTGATCAGCATGTTGTCGTTGCTGCTCCTGGCCGGGGCTGCGGGAGCTTTGGTGTTTGGCGGCCAGGACGGGGAAACGGCGTTTGGCGGCCAGTTCATCAATGACAGTTTCGCCCGCTTCATGAAGGTGCTGACGCTGTTCGGATCTGCCGTGACGATCATGATGTCCATCAGCTTCATGAAGCGGCGGGGCATCGAGCGGTTCGAGTATCCGGTGCTCGTGGTCCTCGCCACGCTCGGCATTCTGATGATGATCTCGGCCAACTATCTCGTGGCTCTCTTTATGGGGCTGGAGCTGCAGTCGCT